>JABDQW010000273.1 GCA_013042055.1 Gammaproteobacteria bacterium
GTGTACTCATCCATCGACAAACTGCTCAATCGTATGATCGCGTGCGCAGCCGGGCAGGCTCACGCGATTTAGCTTGCGCACGCGGGGACGATACCTAATCGGACAGCAGTAGTCGAACTCATCAGGCAGGCTCTTGTCCATATAAACACGATATTTGTTGAACTCAGCTAACTTGCTGACTATAAAAGGTGGATAAGGGGGCTGACATAAGGACAGGACATGTATGACTGTGTCATGACAGGCTGGCATGTCGGTCAGATCACTAAGCACTTGAAGTATAACGCTCAGTTCGTATTATTCTAGAGACACTGCGAGAATTCTGCCATACTGGCATAATAAACAAGGTTAATTTGTCATGAAAGATAATGGTGCAACACCCATTGAACTTCAATCAGTTATCGATGCTCATGACAATGCCTTTGTTGTCATCGACGAAAATTATACGATCGTTGCCGCTAACAAAGCGTACAGCGACGCCTATGGTGTAGATCCCGCTGAAATTGTCGGACGTAAATGCCACCAGGTTTCTCATCATTCCGATTTACCGTGCCACCTCAACGGGGAAGACTGCCCGCATAAGCAGGTCTTCGAAACCGGCCAGCCCTACCAGGTGCTGCACATCCACTTCGACCAGTACGAACAAGCAGAACATGTCCGCATCAAGGGATCTCCCATCCGCGGTGCTGATGGTGAGCTGTATCTAGGTGAATCGGTCTTCCCGATTGCGAAGGCACACGAACTGTGTTGTGACGAACAACGTATACTCGGCCACTCACCAGCGTTTATGGCTTGCATCGAAGAGATTACCAACGCAGCCAAATCCGACGCCCCCATTTTGCTCAACGGTGAAAGCGGTGCGGGCAAGGAAATGGCTGCCGAATTTGCACATAACAAGTCGGCCCGCAGCGGTAAGGCCTTCGTCTCGATCGACTGTACAGCGATTTCTGAAGGCATGTTCGAAAGCGAGTTATTTGGCTGTGAACAGGCTGTATCTGAAGGTGGTTTTGGGGGGCATGAAGGTCTGATAGAAGACGCTGACGGTGGCACACTGTTTTTAAACGAGGTCAGCGAAATCCCGCTCAATATCCAGAGCCGGCTGTTACGCGTTCTCGAGAGCGGCAAATTCCGACGATTGGGTGGCCACGAAGACTTGACCGCCGATATTCGTGTTATCTGCGCAACTCATAATAATCTTCGCAAAATGGTTGAAGAAAACACCTTTCGTGGTGACCTGTACTACCGCATAGCCGGCATCTCGATCGCGATACCGCCATTGCGGGAACGCCGCGAAGATATACCGGAACTGGCGGAAACGCTACTGCAGAAAGTGACGAACGGCGACAATATCCAGTGCAAAATTACCCAAGACTCACTGGATGTTCTCAGTAACTACGACTATCCCGGTAACATTAGGGAATTACAGAATATCCTGCAGAAAGCCGCTACTTTATCAACTAACGGCATCATTACCCCGGATTTACTGCAACTCGACGAGTATGCCAACATCTACCAGAACCCATTAGCCGATCGCCGTAGCAACTCTCGCAACAACGATGATTATGGCAAACGCTCGATGAGCGAACTCGAGTCTGAACACATCCGCTCATTACTGTCTCAGTTCAATGGCCATCGGTCGAAGGTGGCGGAGATACTCAAAATCAGCGAACGTACGCTGTACCGAAAGTTGAAACAATACGGCTTGCAAGACGTCGGCAAGAAGCGCGACAAGGGTACTGACGGATCACAACAACCTGCGGGTGGACCTGACTTGTATTAGGATAAATAATACCCACATTCTGTAAAAGGTCGCAAAGAATGCAGCCCCTGTTATAATGCGATTAGTGGAACTCGAGGGCAACGTTGCCATCTATAAATACAACTAATGAAAATCGTTAATTCACATAGGAAAGACATATGCAACAGATAACTGCAACCCGTTCAGAATCCCAGATTCTGGCTACCAACAAAGTTCTGCGTAACACCTATTCCCTGCTGGCGATGACGCTGTTATTCAGTGCGGCAACAGCGGGACTTGCAATGGTGATGAACTTCCCTCCGTTTAATCCTATCGTGACCCTGATCGGCTATTTCGGTCTGTTGTTCGCAACCAGCCGATTCAGCAACAGTGGACTCGGAATACTGTTCGTATTCCTGCTGACCGGTTTCATGGGTTTGACACTGGGCCCGATACTGAATCTTTATCTGGCCACAGCCAACGGTAGTCAGCTGGTCATGACCGCACTCGGTGGTACCGGTGTGATATTCCTGGCGTTGTCAGGTTACGTACTGACCAGTCGCAAGGACTTCAGCTTTATGGGCGGCTTCCTGATGGTCGGCGTCCTGGTTGCCTTCCTCGGCGGCATTGCCGCGATGATCTTCTCGATGCCAATCTTGTCTCTGGCTGTTTCCGGCATGTTCGTTCTGCTGATGTCAGGTCTGATCCTGTATCAAACCAGTGAAATTATCCATGGCGGCGAGACCAACTATATCATGGCAACAGTGACGCTTTACGTCAGCATCTATAACCTGTTCCTGAGCCTGCTGCACTTGCTGACCGCATTTGGCGGCGACGATTAGGCAATCATTTACAAACTGACAAACCCCGCAGACGTGGCCGTCTGCGGGGTTTTTCTTTGCCTGTGCTGTCAGCGGCCCAAACTCAAGCAGAGATCGACGATATGGTGTTTCTGCGGATGTTGTTCAGGATCATTCAGATAGATCTCGAAACGTGCGCCCTGCGCACCGCGAATTTTCAGTTTATTGGACTTTTTTGGTGCGCACGGCGCATCCTATGGTCATGGCTATATCATCATAACAGCACAATGGCGATTATTTGTGCTTTGACACTGTCAGCAGTTATTTACACTTTCGATCACTCGATTTAGATCGAGTCTTACCTATACCGTTGTTTTAAATCAACATACTTACAAGTAGCACGAATATTGCATCAGTTAAATGACTGATCAACGCGTCACCTGTGAATACGCGCTTTACCCACACTAACGTGACCTGTTGTACTCCTGACACGACCAATGGGAAAAAATGAGAACAAATGCACCGACGATTAACCGAATTGGGCGACGCTTGCGGATTCAGGTCAGGCGCCGAAACGTCTTAGCCGTCAAACCTGTTTCCGTGCGGTACGTGCCGCTGCTGTTTCGCCGAAATAATCACTGTTTGTTTTCACTGCGATGGGAAGTCCATGTTACAGAATATCAGTCAGACAGGCCTCCTACCGGTTGACCTAAGGACGCGTTAAGATGCGACGCCGCGTTTTAACACTTAAAGTAGTTTGTTAATTATTATTCATATATTTCTGATTTTAATATTTTTTTTCAACTCAGAGTTGCCGATTAGACCGATAGATGCTGGAATTGTTGATGCGGGCTTAGCGTGTCGGTTTTCTACCCAGTGTACGACATACCGGAAGCCAGCCCTGATGATCCTGGCTGACAGCATAGCTGTCTGCAATCCAATAGCCGCATACGCACGCCAATTGATGTTCGATGTAGATTAACGGAATTCTGTTGCGTTGCCACGGCGGGATACACGCTTGCTGCATCAATTTCTTCAGACTGTGCGTGTGCTGGCGGCCATGCGGCCGTAGCTGTTCTCCACCTTGTCTGAATCGTACCGTCATGCCACGCACAATAGCCGTTTGTTGCAATCCCTTGCCCCGCGTTTGTTCAAGACTAAGTTCCAGATTCAACGCATCGATCAATAACGGCTGTTCCCCATCCCAGGCATAAACATGCTGTGTTTCATGACTGGTCAATGCTGGCAATATATACAAAGTATCGCGAAACCGCCTGATTTCCGTGTTACCCCATAACACCAACGGTGTTGCATCCTCTGCTGCGGGTAATACGCTGTCACCGATCTCCTGCAGGATATTTCGCTTCGGCTTATCGTAACCGGCAAGATTGATCCAGTAGCGCAAGACATTGTATTGTCGGGCCAATGGCAGCTGTAGCAGACGTGATATCAACACGCTGTTTGTCTGCAGTCCGGCAACCGCAGCGAGGTCGACCGCGGCCATGGCGTCGATAATTTCTAACGATTCCTGTTGTAACAGGGCCGATTGCGATATCGCCTGATCGGCATTCGGCCAGTTGTGCTTCAGTTTCGGCAGCACTTCCTTACGAATGTAATTCCGGTCGTAACGCGTGTCCGCATTGCTTGGATCGTCAACCCAGACCAAGTGATGTTTTTCGGCGTAGTGCCGCAACTGTTCTTGACTGATATCGAGTAAAGGCCGTACGTGATACGATCGACCCAAGTTTTTAACGACCGGCATAGCCGCCAGCCCGGCAGCGCCCGCAGCTCGCATTAACTGCAACAAGAACGTTTCCGCCTGATCGCGCTGATGATGTGCGGTGAGTAATATATGGTCGCGTTGTAGTTCCTCCTCGAGAGCAAGGTAGCGCGCCTTGCGCGCAGCGTCTTCAGGGCTGATTCCTCGCCCCGTGTCGACGTCAACATGGATACAGGTATATGCAACGCCCAGCTGTGCGCACACTTCGTTGCAATGCGCGTCCCAACGGTCCGCTTCGGCTTGTAAACCGTGATGAATATGAACTGCCCGCACAGACAATCCCGATGCCAGACACAAATGTAATAACACATGGGAGTCGAGTCCGCCGCTGTAGGCAACGACGCAATGGCGATCAGCTAGATCGATCGGCAGACTTTCCAGCACCTGCTGGAAATGTCCGCGCAAGTCCATATTAGCCCGCAATTCTCACCAGGATCACGGGAGCAGGCGCAGGACGGAGCCCGCCTGTCTCACCAGATGGACGCACCCTCACTTGATCTTTGAATCCACAAAGCATTTTGCTCAGTCGGCAATACACAGGGTTATTCCACTCCTTCGCAAAATCCTTTGTGAATACAAATCTCGGCGTGATCATCTCGCCCCCTGGTGAGACAGGCGGGCTAGGACGCTTCTTCCTTGGTGGCGCTGCCGTAGGACATCAAACGTTGGTAACGATGATCGAGCAGTTTGTCCATGCCGATTTTCTCGACATCTTCGAGTGCAGACACTAAAGACTGCTTGATGCTTATCGCTGTCGCGTCAATATCACGATAGGCACTACCCAAAGGCTCCGGAACGATCTCGTCAATCAATTTCAATTTCTTCAGTCGCTTGGCCGTAATGCCCATCGCCGCGGCCGCCTCCTCGGCTTTCTCCGCACTCTTCCACAAGATGGAGGCGCAGCCCTCGGGTGAGATCACCGAATAGGTGGCGTATTCCAGCATCATGACCCGATCGCCGACACCGATGGCCAAGGCGCCACCGGAACCGCCCTCGCCGATCACGGTACAGATGATAGGTGTTTTCAAATCGGCCATCACCAACAGGTTTCTTGCAATCGCTTCGGATTGACCACGTTCTTCGGCGTCGACACCAGGGTAGGCACCGGGTGTATCGATGAAAGTCAGCAAGGGCAAGCGAAAGCGCTCGGCCATCTTCATCAAACGCATCGCCTTGCGATAACCTTCGGGCTTGGGCATACCGAAATTTCGTCGAATGTTCTCCTTGGTGTCACGACCTTTTTGCTGGCCAACGATCATAACCGGCATACCATCCAGGCGCGCGATGCCGCCAACGATAGCAGGATCGTCTGCAAAACTGCGATCACCGTGCAACTCCTGAAAGTCGGTGAAAATGCGATCGATGTAATCCAATGTGTATGGGCGCATAGGATGACGCGCCAGCTTCGAGGTCTGCCAGGGCGTGAGTTTGTTGAATATCGACTCGGTTAGACTGCGCGACTTTTCCTGTAGCCTGCTAATTTCCTCGCCAATATTGATTTCTGAATCATCACCGACATAGCGCAGCTCCTCTATCTTGGCTTCGAGTTCCGCTACGGGCTGTTCAAAATCGAGATAATTTGGATTCATATACGGATGGATGTCGTTGTTTTTTTGGATAAATTAGATTAATAATAGCACGTCAATAATACCCGCGCCCGCGAATTTAGCTAATTTCGCCTTAGCTTTATAATTTCGCGCAGCACCATGGTGGCATAGCTTCCCGCCTGCAGGCGGAATGTCAGCACTAGACTCGCATATTCCAATCGGCATTCGAGATCTTGCACCGGCAATCGCATAGCCCGGCGTTGCTGCCGCACATTGGCATCGATCAGCCCTTGCTTGAAAACCGGGTAGCGATCGATCACCATAGCTTCGATAGCGCCACAGTCATGCGCCGCCATCGAATCGCCGGTTCCCCATAACACCGCCGTTGGATGTATCTCACCACGTTGAAGACGCTGTTGGAGTTCGAGCGATCCGTCATCGACGAAACAGGCACTGCGGCCATCCAGCATGAACACATCGCCGCGGAGTCGGCGATTCCAGCTGCCCTGCTCGACGCGCTCGGAAACGATGCAATTGAACAACCACGAACGCGCGGCCGATAAATACAGACTACGTTTATGTCGAGACAAACGCTTGCGCGGCTGGCTAAACAAGCGTTTGGCTTCGACCAGGTTGGCTAAATCGTGGCCAAAGCGCTGTTCTCCGTAATAATTGGGCACCCCTTGTTGCCTGATCTCGTCGCATCGCGCGAAAACCTGCTCGATGTTGCCATCAGCGCCAGTTTCGATCGCACGCAGTTTGATGGTGAAATGGTTTTGTTTTAGTGCGCCGCGTTGCAATTTGCGTTGGTGTCGGCTTCGCTCGAGCACTTCTACCCCGTCAAGCTGCAAATTACCCCAATCGACATCGTCTCTGCCTGGTAGATGAATGCTGAACCATTGCGTCGTCACCGCAAAACGATCCTTCAAACCGGCATATCCGACAGCATGTTTTTTTACACCCGCATAGTCGGCAAGTCTGGCGGCCAGCCAATCGGTATTGCAGTTACGCTTGCGCAGCTGCAGCCAGGCATGCTCACCGCTTCCGCTTAACTCGAACGGCAGCTCCTCGACTACAACAAAATCCTCCGGCGTTTGTTTGAAGCGCGCACTGATAGCCAGAATCGGATAAGCGCTGGCCAATTGATCGAATCCGCCTTGATTGAAATCAGACATTCTCTAGCCCGCAGTTCTCACCAGGATCACGGAAGCAGGCGGACTGGTGTTCGTAAGCGCTGTTCTGGAGCGAAAAGCGTAGCAATAGCTACGGTTTGAGTGAAGAGCAAGCTTACGCACACGAAGACCAGACTGAACCGTGATAGGCATGCTTGAATAACACACTGTATTCTTGATCATCCGAGCTTTTCTCCAAAATCCAATACTCTATCGGTATTCGACGCCACCTGGTGAGAAATGCGGGCTAAACTCATAATCATGCG
>JABDQW010000275.1 GCA_013042055.1 Gammaproteobacteria bacterium
GAACCGTGATAGGCATGTTCGAATAACACACTGTATTTTAGCCATCCTAAGTTTTTCTAAAAAAAACTATGCCTTATCAATATTTCGCGCCGCCTGGTGAGAAATGCGGGCTAGCCCGGATGCTGCACATGAAAGATCCTGTGTATGAATCTGATGATGATCGCGTGCATCATGGTTCAGCATATTCAAGAGTCGAACATGTTAGAGTAAACAGCAAGATCATACTTTTGCAGAGTACAATTGGATGTGGCTAAAAACCAACTGTAACCTGGCATTCGACATAAGCATGGCAGCCCCTTTCGTGTTGATGTTACGCCCACGCAGCGGTGCCCAGCAATGGATTTCACGTGAGGAATACAGGCTGGAGCCGAGCGTGCCTGTTTTTGAATTTACCGATAACTATGGCAATCTCTGTCAGCGGCTGATTGCACCCGCCGGCATTTTCAAGATACGAACAAGTGCTCAGGTGATGACTGCGGACACCGTTGACCAGGCATACGGTGCTCCGTTTATCGAGATTCAAAATCTGCCAGATGCCGTTCTCAGCTATCTTTTGCCCAGTCGCTACTGCGAGTCGGATCGCTTCGGCCAAATGGCAACGGAAATCACCTCAGGTGAGCAACTGGGTTACGACCAGGTTGCGGCAATCGTGTCATGGGTTCGTCAAAACATCAGCTATTGTCCCGGTAGCAGCGATATCGCGGTAACAGCCGCCGAAATAAATTCCAGACACTACGGCGTATGCCGTGATCTCGCGCATATCGCCATTGCCCTGTGCCGCAGCCTGAGTATACCGGCGCGCATGGTGGTTGGATATCTATACGCTCTTGAGCCGATGGACCTGCACGCCTGGTTCGAGGCCTATGTTGGCGGTCGCTGGTATACCTTCGATGCAACGCAGGCGGAGCTCCATGGCGGATATGTAGCGGTGGGATATGGCCGTGACGCTGCCGATGTCGCTATCTATAATCAGTTTGGACCACCGGTTTATCCGCTTTCACAGAGTGTGCGTGTGGAACGGGCTTACAGCGAAGACATCTAACTTGTATATTGTGTTGTCAAGACACTGATATTTCTTCATGCACTTCGACATCTATCACAAGTCTGTCTATCATTACTCATCACCAGGATCACGGGAGCAGGCGCTGGATTCGTTTTCGTAAGTGCCGCTCTGGAGCGAAAAGCGTAGCAATGGCTACGGTTTGAGTGAAGATCAAGCATACGGACACGAAGACCAGCCTGAACCTTGACAGGCATGTTCGAATAACACACTGTATTTTAGCCATCCTGGTTTTTCTCAAAAAAAACTATGCCTTATCAATATTTCGCGCCGCCTGGTGAGAAATGCGGGATAGAGTTGTTCCAGACACTCAAACAGTGGTTAAGGCTGTAGCACGTTTGTTGCACGGTGAAGTTAACTGCTAACCCGGTATGAACGCGCGGGTCAGATCCAGCAGATAAAGATGTTGCCGTGTAGGCTCGTCCGGGACACCGGACTTGCTGTCCTTGCCACTGCCGTAGGGGACGAACTTCCCGCGCATGCCCCACGGCGCCGTGGTCACAACGGGTGGTGACGGGTTTACCTGTTCATCGCCGGTTTTAATCTTGCTTGCCGACGGTGTGCCTGCTGGCTTCCAGATCGGTGGGCTCGACGGCGTATACGTGCAACCGCCGGCGATACGGCCTGTCCAGGTATCGATGAGGTCAAATACCAGCGCGTCGACCGGCGGAATGGTCGGGTGCAGGGTCGACGGCGGATTAGCCACTTTATAGCGCACTCCTGCCACGTACTCGCCGCGAACCCTGGTTGCTTGCAATGGCACCTGTCGCTCGTTGCATAACAGCAGATAACGCGACGGTGTCAGGCCTGTGGCGCGAACCTCCAGCCGCTCGCTAGCCGTGTCGATAAAACGCGATACACCTGCCGCCGTGGTTTCTTCGGCTAACACCGGCCAGGGTTCATGGGCACTGCGTAGCTGTAGCGTTATATCGCCCAGCTGGACTTCGCCCAACAGTGGAAAGCGCAGCGCAGCAAGAGGCTCGAACCATTCGGCTTGAAACGGATAACCGGCCGTGCTCAACTCGTCCAGTACCACGCACAAGTCCTCCCAGAGCAGACATGGAAGCATATAGCGGTCGTGGAGCGCTTCATCCCAACTGGTGATTTCCGCTTTGTGAGGTTGGCGAGAGAAGTGAGCCAACAGTCCCATGACCAAAAGCGATTGCAGCGCAGCGAGCCTGGCATCGGGTGGAGTTTCAAAGCACCGTAGCATCGTGCGGCCAAGCCGTAGAGCTGGGCGTTCAGGCGCATAGAGTTGGTCGACACGGATTTCTGCACGGCGCATATCCCCGGCTGGATCGGCGAGGATATGGCGAAGTAAGCGGTCGGGAATCCAGGGGCAGGCGCTCTCTCCGTCTGGGATGCGTTCGAGTGCGATAGTCAGCTCGTAGAGGGACTCGTCGCGACCTTCGTCGGGACGTGGTGCGTTGCCACCCGCACCGACCGGTCGGCCGGCAAAGAAGTAGGACAAACTGGGGTGTTGTTGCCAGTATACGATCAGCGACCGCAGTAGTTCGGGTCGGCGCAGGAATGGGCTGTCCATGGGCCGTTTGCCTGCGAGCAGTAACTCCGCCTTACCGCCTGGTGGCAGGCGCTGCCCATCGTCCGCTATGCGCTCGCCCTGCAAACCTGCTTTCGCGGCTTCTTCATAGATGGCCGTCAGTAGTTCAGACTGCTCCAGCCAACTTTGGGCTTCGGGAATCCAGACCTTCAGGATACCTGCATCTGGCTCCAGCTTGAGCCGTCGCAGTCGATAGTCTTGTGGTGGTTCGTAACCTTCAAATGTGACCGGTGTCGCCAGTTCTCGAGCGGCGCTTTCCACGGTGGCGACCAGATCCAGGTAATGTTCCAGGTGCGTCACTGGTGGCATGAAAATATGGAGGTGGCCGTTCCGTACTTCGATGCACAGCGCTGTACGCGGGGCGCCAGCGCCCGGACCGGGCTTTTCGTCGGCTTGTTCGATCCTGGCGCCGGCCGGACTCAGCGTGGTCAGGCGGGCGCTGAGCTCGCCGTGTATGTCCGGGAGCAGCGGGCGTTCGTCGAACTGACAGCGCTCCGGGTCGGGCTCCGCGGGCGCGCCCGTGCCGACCGGGAAGCTGTCCAGGGGCAGCCGATAGCCGATCGGAGATGTGCCTGGTGTTAGGTAAAGTCTGTCGCGGCGAAATGTCCAACTGCCGCTCTGCCAGCGCTCCTGTGTCGGATCCCAACGCAGCGGCAACACATAACCCACCGCTTCATCCTGGCTTGACGACAGGCGTGAGGCCAGGGCACGGCGCTTTTCCGGATCCAGCAATTCATCGGCCGAGGGCACGTAGTCGACCCGGTCGCGGTTTACCCAGAGTTCGTGTAGCTGGTCCTCAAAGGTGGGTATGATGAACGCGTCGCTAAGCCCAAGAGCTTGTGTGAGCGCTGCTGCGAAGCCTCTAGCGTCTTGCGAGGTGACGCCTTGCGCCGAGTCTTGTCCCACTTCGATTAGATCACGATGACGCCAGATCGGCAGACCATCTGCGCGCGAGAAACAATTCAGATTCCAGCGGGGTAAAGCCTCGCCGCCGTAGCTTTCGCCTTGCCCGATATGAAGCAGGCCGCCCGGGGCGAGCCGACGCCAGAGCCGCTGCAGCAGTTCCTCACTTGCCTGACGCTTACTGGAGCCCATTGCGGTCAGGGTCCATTCAGGCGCATCCGCTTCGCGCTTCGACACGAAAGACAGGCCGCTTGCCATCGACAGGGCGATGCCCTGGCTATCTAATGCCGAGTCGATATGGTTACCCAGGCTCACGATGTCCGCCCACTGGCTCTCGCTGTAAGGCCAGTGTTGCACCTGCGGAAGCAGGCGACGCACGTGGATTTCCTCGCTGCGTGTTTCCTCACAGGATTCCCGGTAACCGACTATCGGTATCGCCCTCAGCGGTTCGGGCGCAGTCGCCAGTGGGATATAGCCTTCGTTCGTGAACAAGCTGGTGACAGGATCCAGTCCGACCCAGCCGGCGCCTGGTAGAAACACTTCGCTCCAGGCGTGGCTGCTCGCTGTGTCTTTCTTCCCGGCCGGATCGAGCAGGATGCGGTAGCCGTGCGTGAATCTCGCTGCAAGCCCGAGGCGGCGCAGCACCAGGGTCAACAGCCAGGCCAGTTCCCAGGCTGAGCCGGTACCCCGCTCGAGAACCGCCTCCAGGTCTATCGGTCCAGGCGTACATGCACCTGTCGTCACCAGCGCCCTGGCTACCTGGACATTCGTGGCTTCGAGTCGTTCGACGATATAGCCAGGCCCACGGTCGAGTTGATCCAGCCAGGCGCTCACGTGCGGACCGGTCTCGCCAATGCGTAGATACGGAGCCAGCTCTTTGCGCAGCTGTTGCGGGTAGTCGAATGGATAACTGGATGCAAACCGTTCGACCAGAAAGTCGAGAGGATTTATCGGCTCGAGTTTGGCGATGAGCTCCATCGTGATACTCACGCTAGAAACAGGCTCGGCGAGATCGAGGCGGGCCAGGTGGTTCTCGAACGGATCGCGCAGCCAGTTTAGCCAACTGGGATCGGCGTCTATCCGCAGTGAATACGCCGAAATCTCGCAGGGCGTATGCGGCGCCGGACGCAATCTGAGCCAATGAGTCGACAGTCGCACCGGCCGATCAAACCGATAGGCATAACGCTGGTTCAGGGAAATACGCGTACTCATCGTGCTAGCCGGCGCAGATCCAGGGTGCAGGGGTAGTCTGCGTTGTTCTTTTCCGACGCCGGATCACGCCTGGCGCCGGGTGCGTTTATTCGGTAATGCTGCTGCAGCGCCGTTACCCAAGTTGGTGGTTGTACGTCACCACTGGTATGACCCCAACTCCAGAAACGCGAGATGCGTCGGCTCTCGGCCTCGTAAGCATTGACCGGAAACGTCTCGTAGCCTACGCCGCCCGGGTGACTCACATGGTACACGCAGCCGCCAATCGACCGGCCCAAGCGGCGATCGTGAATGTCGAACACCAGCGGAGCATGGACATCAATCGTCGGGTGCAAACCAAAACCTGCTTTCCAGGCTTTATAGCGAACGCCGGCCACGTACGTTCCGGACTCGGCAGTGGGTTGTAACGGCACCCGGCGACCATTGCAGGTCAGTATGAAACGCGTGGGATCGAAACCGTGACAGGTGACTTGTAGTCGTTCGACGGCCGAGTCGACCACGCGTGCTTCGCGTTGAGCTGTAGCCTCCTCACCGAGCACATGCCACGGCTCCAGCGCCATGTGTAGCTCGAGCTTCACATCGCCGTAGGCAACGCGCCCGTAGACCGGGAAGCGAAACTCGAGGAAAGGCGCGTACCACTCAAGCTGCAACGGATAACCGGCTTGATTGAGTTCCTGAACGACAGCCGCAAAGTCGGCCCAGGTGTAATGGGGAAGCAGGAAACGGTCGTGCAACGCGGTCCCCCAATGGACCAGCGAGTGACGATAAGGCTGTTTCCAGAATCGGGCGATCAGTGCGCGCAACAGTAACATCTGCGCTAAACTCATCCGCGCATGAGGTGGCATCTCGAATGCGCGGAACTCCACCAGTCCCAGACGGCCCGTCGCGCTATCCGTTGAGCAGAACTTATCGATACAAAACTCCGCCCGGTGCGTATTGCCGGTGACATCGGTCAGAAAGCTACGTAAAGCCCGGTTCATCACCTTCGGGGTTCCCGCCTTATCCGCTTCGTCCAGGCTCAGTTCGAGTTCGTCCAGCAGAGCGATGCCGCGTTCGTCGACGCGCGGCGCCTGAGAGGTGGGGCCAATAAACAGGCCTGAGAACAGATAAGAAAGCGACGGATGGTGTTGCCAAAAAGTGAGCAGCGAGCGCAACAGGTCTGGGCGGCGTACAAAGGCGCTATCGGCAGGGCTTGCGCCGCCGAGAGTCACGTGATTGCCACCGCCGGTACCGGTGTGGCGGCCGTCCATCATGAATTTTTCAGTGCCCAGTCGCGAAAGACGCGCTTCTTCGTAAAGTGTGACCGTATTGTGCTCGAGCTCGTCCCAGTTATTGGCGGGGTGTATATTCACTTCGATCACGCCCGGGTCGGGTGTAACCTTGAGAAAGCCGATTAACGCTGACTCTGGCGGTGGATAGCCTTCGAGCACGATTGGCATGTCGAGCTCGGCCGCGGTTTGTTCTATTGTTGCGATGAGTGCCAGATAGTGTTCGACGAGCTTTAACGGTGGCAAGAATACATAGAGGCGGCCATTACGCGGTTCGATGCAAAGCGCCGTGTGCGGCACGCCCGTGCGACGTCGGACGCGCTCGTGTATCACGTCTGCTTTGGTATCGGCCGTCAAAGCTAAGTCGAAATCGACTGGCGCGGTGCTGGCGCGCGCTAGCGCTGGCTCTTGTGCGGGCTGCGCCTGGGTGTCAACGATTTCGTGCTCGCGTTTCGCTTTCCACGGGCGCTGCGTTAACGGGAGCCGCAATCCCATCGGCGAGCCACCGGGGGAAAGGTACATGGTGTTACTGGCAAATTCCCAGGGTCCCGAGCGCCATCCTTTCTGTTTCTTGTCCCAACGGAGCGGTAATGCGAAACCGACCGGTTTGTCCAGGCCGCGGGCCAGGGCAAGACTCAAGTCATCGCGAAACTGGCGTGCCCAAGGAATCGCGATGATATCGAAGTCCGCGGGTTGCCGCGCTTCACGCCACAAGTAGTGCAGCCAGTCTTCATAGCCAGGGATCAGAAAGTGGGCATCCACATTTAAGTGGCCAGCGAGGTGTTCACCAAAGCGTTTTGCTTCGTCGACCGAGAAACCATAATCGCTTTGCTCATCGGCAAGCAGGTTTTCGTTGCGCCACAGCGGTCGGCCGTCGGTACGCCAGAAACAGCCCAGCGCCCAGCGCGGTAGCGGTTCGCCGGGGTACCATTTGCCTTCACCGTAGTGCAGCAATCCGCCTGGTGCGAAGGCGTGCTTCAAGCGTTTCAGCAGCACGCCCGCACGTTCGCGTTTGTGAACACCTAGCGCCTGGGTGTTCCATTGGGCCCCTTCCATGTCGTCAATGGATACAAACGTCGGTTCACCGCCCATAGTGAGCCTGACATCCAAGTCGGACAGCTCGACGTCGATGGCGCGACCGAGTTGGCGAATCTTCGACCACTGTGTCTCGGTATACGGTTTCGTCACTCGCGGATCTTCGTGGACACGCCGCACCTCGTTTTCGAAGTCGAATTCAACTTCACACTCGTCCGAGAAACCGGTGATGGGTGCAGCGCTCACTGGATCCGGCGTGCACGCCAGCGGGATGTGGCCTTCGCCAGCGAATAGACCAGAGGTTGGATCCAGACCAATCCAGCCGGCACCCGGCACGTAGACCTCGGCCCACGCGTGCAGATCGGTAAAGTCATGCTCCGGGCCCGACGGCCCATCCAGCGACTTTTGGTCTGCAGTGAGTTGAACCAGGTAGCCAGAGACGAAACGCGCGGCGAATCCCAGGTGCCGTAGAATTTGCACCAGCAGCCAGCCGGTATCGCGACACGAGCCGAGACGCTTGTCGAGCGTTTCCTCACTCGACTGAACGCCAGGGTCGAGTCGGATAGCGTAGTTAATGTCCTGTTGCAGGCGATGATTGAGTTCGACTAGAAAGAGATTGATATGGCGTTCTCTGCGATCGATACCCTCGAGCCAGGTCATCAGCAGAGGTCCACTCTCAGTGATTTCGAAATAGGGCTCGAGTTCTTGCCGCAACAAGGCGTCGTACTTGAACGGATACTTCTCAGCGTATTTTTCAACAAAGAAGTCGAAGGGGTTAATAACGGTCATTTCCGCGACGAGTTTTACCGAGACCTGCAGCTCCCGTATCCGTTCAGGAAAGATCACGCGTGCTATCGTATTGCCGAAGGGGTCTTGTTGCCAGTAAAGGCGGTGATTGCCGGGGCTAACCTTGAAATGGTAGTCGTGTATCGGTGTGCGGGTATGCGGTGCCGGGCGCAGACGCATGACCTGCGGAGATAAGGCGACCGCGCGGTCATACCGGTAGCAGGTTACATGTTTTATGCCGACGTGTATCGCCACAACGTTGCTCTATCCTTCCCCTGAGGGCACGCGTGCCGCGCTTGTTCTGGCGAATCCTTCAGTTGGAAGATCATGCGTTAGGCTGTCTTTCGCAACGCGTCACCAACACTAGGCAGCAGTGGTTGTTGAACACGACGTTAGCGGTGATTATGTGCGCAGTCAAGCGACTATTGAGTGAGCCCGCAAGCTTCCTCGTTCACGCAATATCCGGGTTAGCACGCATTAGTTTTATCATGCCAGTCGTAGCTCCTGCCCGGGCTGAATAACATCGCTGCTCAGGTTATTGATTGATTTCAACTATACGACACCAATGCCCAGGGTAAAGGAAGCTATTATTCGCAGCTTATCGCTTCATTGACGTGTGTATGTCTTTAAATTGACGCACCCAGGGTTTGAGTTTCCTGGATTGCTGTTTCCTTTTGTCAGCCTCAGCCTTGTTGGCAAAGCTGTCATTAAGTACCACATAATGGGTCTGGTTGCCTTTGACCAATGGCGCAATTGCGACTGTGCCCGTTAGGCGGGTATCGGCGGTGAATCGCCGCGCTGCCTTGTATGAGCTGAAAGTAGCCAGCTGCAGCGTATAATGATGTTGGTTTTGCGCCAGGATCCAGGCTTGATCAGCGCTACCGCTGTTCGCGCCAGCGGCTCCTCGTTTATCTGGCTCGCTATGGACTTTTTTTGCAGCCGGCTTGTTGCTCGACGAGTTGACAATAGCGGATACGTCGCCGCCCAGGCATTCCGCGACCTGTAGCTCCTTGCCCTGTTTGACCGCCTGGTATTTCTTCCAGAATGCAGCGTCGATTTTTTTATGTGCGGACGGCGCCTTGGGATTCCGATAGCGGGACGTTTTACTGGGGCCGCCGTTGTAAGCGGAATAGGCGGATCTTGCCAGGTTATCCAGGCCGCCTGGGTGCCTCTGTTCACCTCGTTTCATTGCGTATTTGACCAGATACTGCTGCAATACCTCTACACCTGCCTGGGCATTGTACGCAATATCCCAGCGCAGTTTCTGTGTGTCGTACAAGCCACGCCAAACCCGCTCATTCATCTGCATCAAGCCGGCATCACCGCTGCTCGATCGCAGTGTCACGATCTTGTTGTTTTTTACCTCATATTGTCGCCAGCAGCTTTCCTGCCAGGCCGTAGTCAGAACCAGATTTTCAAAGATCCTTTTCACAGACGCATCCAGCTGGGTTTTCTCGATGGTACTGCTGGCGCTGTCGTTCAGCAGATCGCGAATGATCGGTAGATACTCGGGCAACTCGTTTTTTTTGGGCACCCAGAGTTTGAGGCGGTCGTTCGTTGACTTTGCCCAGGCGGAACGAATTGGCCACAAGTCGAACTTAAATCCGGCTGGCTGGTTTGCCACCGGGACTGCCGGAAGCTGAAAAAGACCGCGCAGCTCCGGGTCGACGGCATCGTCATAGTGCAAAGGGTTCACACCGGGCTGGTCGATCAACATGCGCCCCATGCGTCGCAGGCCATTGGCGGAAATATCCAGACCGATCGCGGGACCCAGCCGGTCCAGGGTCTCGAGGGCGTCGGTTGCGGTCAGCAGGCTGATCAACAGCATGGGTTCCTGGCCGGGATTCTCCAGGCTTATCTGACGCAGGACCGGGCCCATTCGTTGCCAGCTGTCGATAAACCAATCGCGTACCGGATCATTCGCTTGGGTGACCGGCATCACCAAGGCGTCACGCAAGCGATACCGGGCGTCGAGCAAAATTTCCGCTAGTGTATCGCGCAGCTCCTGCTGCTGCGTTACTTTGGCGTAGCGCTTGACGGCAAAGGTGACCATGGCATCCATCATTTGCCATCTCGCCTCCAGCTGGTTTAATTCATCGGCAGAGAGTACAGCTGCGGGCTCAGGCGTAACTGGGAGTCTGTCGATCTGAAATTTGACGGCGACATCGATGCCATCGGCGGTGACGGCTATTGCATCCAGTCTGAGGCTGTCCGTGATTTTGTTGATCTGCTCGACGGAGCGTTGGCTCAATATATCCGGTAGCAGTGCATTCAGCTGATTTATGGTCGGCGAAAGGTCTATTTCATAGCGGCTCATCAGCGGTTGCAGCGGGCCGCTGGCCAAGTCCCACATCTGTCCGGTGATTAGCTCGCCCTGCGGATTGTAGAGCTGGGTTTTAAGTATGTTCAGCCTGACGGATCGGGCGCCTGGCAGAATGACGGGTTCAGTGAGGAATCGGGCATCGCCTTCCCAGTTGAACAGGTGCGTGCAGTTGCCAAAAACTGCCGTTGCGATGCGGGCCTCCACGTACGCAGTAATTTCCAGTTTTTGCTGGTATTCGCCCAGCTCGGGATCGGACAGAAAAATGGTACTGCAACCGGTCGCATCGTTAAGGATTTCCACGCGTTTATCCGGGGTGTTGAACAGCTGGCTCAGCATCAGTTGCTGCAGAACTGGATAATCCAGTTTGATCGGCACCCGTACCGTCTCAGCAATAACAGGCGATGTGGCGCCTGCTGCGAATAGCAGTAGAAAAACGACACTGATTATCTGATGTAATTTTTTAACCGGCATATTCCTGCTTCGCTGTATTGTGGTGATCACTCACCGCTGGAGGATAACAGAGCATGGATACCCACTCGCACAATATACGTGAACAGCATCAGCGAGTGCGAGAAAAAATTCGGGTTGTCAGGGAGAAAACGCTCTGACACACTGATGTCCCACTTAATTGATGCACTGTGGTGATCGGTCCTATGAATGACACGATGAAGATATTAGATAGCTTCTAAATACTCGTGAGTTTCCACCCGCCCTTTGCAAAATTGACTATTGACATGACTGTTAATCGAGCATGATGATAGCATGTGAGTTTTGCAATATAGTAAAGTGAAAAGTTGTATGACAACAAATCGAGCAGCAATAGACTTGACTGCACGTACCATGGGGGGTAACCGATGCTTAACGATGCCAATGTAAAAGATTACATGTCAGCCAATGTGACGACATTTTCGCCGGAGATGAGGATAGAGCATGCCATCGATCAGTTCATCGACAAAAGGATATCGAGTGCACCGGTCATTGATCATACCGGTGATTTAGTGGGTATGTTGACCGAGCGAGACTGTATGAAAATCGCGCTGTCATCGGGTTATTATGAAGAAACAGCCGGTAAGGTGTCAGAGTACATGCAGCCGGCACCGAAAACGATAGCGGCCGATGCGAGTATTGTCGAAGTCGCTTCGATGTTTTCAGAAGACGATCATCGCCGTTATCCAGTGGTGGAAGACAATTGCCTGGTCGGCGAAATCAGTCGTCGCGACGTGCTCAAAGCGCTGAGAACGCTCTGGGTCCACTGCCCAAACTGTTAATCGTCTTGTCGGCATTGTCTAGTCAATTATATTCGCTCCGAACTGCACATACTACCCGCGCTCATCGTTAAAACACTACTGATCATTCTTACCCCTTCAAGTTGTCGGTTCCGACGAACGTGATGGCTATGGAGACATCGAGTGGGGATCAAGATCAGTGGATATCCCAGTCCAAGAGCAGCAGCAAAGACACGGATATGTCGCTAATGAAGTCATCGTCCGTTTAAAACGAGGAGTTGGCAGGTCAGTCATCGATACA
>JABDQW010000140.1 GCA_013042055.1 Gammaproteobacteria bacterium
TGCCGACGCGCGACAAAAAGTGGCGAAATTCTACACTACCGCTTGCTATTCATCAATTTGACACTGAGAATTCGGGCTATGGCACAGATATCAAACAATCAGTACTACCGTCGTGCTTCGTTCCTGATCAGTGCCGGCAAACCCCAGCAGTTCCCGCGCGATGATGGCGTCGAAGTCGCTTTTGCTGGCCGCTCCAATTCAGGCAAATCCAGCGCGATCAATGCCTTGTGTGGCAATAAGAACCTGGCCAAAACCAGCAAGACACCGGGGCGAACTCGCCTGATCAATTTTTTCACGCTGGATTCGCATCGCCGCCTGGTCGATCTCCCCGGCTACGGTTATGCCAAGGTGGCGGATAAAGTTAAAAAAGAATGGGAACTGTTGTTGCAAGCTTACCTGCAGCAGCCCGATAAGCCGCGCGGCCTCGTGATTATTATGGACATCCGGCATCCGATGACAGAATTTGACCGGCAAATGCTGGCGTGGTGCCAGTACTATGGGCTCCCTGCCCACATCCTGCTGACAAAGGCCGACAAGCTCAAACGTGGTGCTCAACAGGCGCGTTTGCTCGCTGTCAAGAAGATGCTGCAGGAAAGCGGCTCGGATGCCACAGTACAAATATTCTCGGCTCTCAGACAAATCGGACTTGACGAATTCGTCGTCAAGCTCAACGAATGGCTGGAACTGGGTTGAAATAGCTGTAAACGTATCAGCAGTAAAACTTAAACTGTGTTAAGAAATTTATTTGTGATATGGTATCGATCTAAATTTGGGATAAAGGGAAAGACATGCGTGTGGCAACCAAGCTTTCCTGATGGCCGAAATGGCGTTGATGTAGGTGTTGTTATTCGCGGCTTTGCATTTCGCTGAGCAACGTAACAATCCAAAGAGCAAGACCGTATGTGACGACTCAATAAAAAAAACGACAAGCTTTCGCAGGCACATACTGAATGTTCATAGAATGAACATCAGTAACAAGTGAAAAATATTCCGACAAGCCGTAAGTGAACTATTTAGTTTTCCCGTGAACTAATAATTATTGCATTTGCTATTGTTTCTGCACTGTTTATTGGCATTATCCACAAGTTATGCACAAAACTTTTGGTCCCAGGACGGTCTCTAACTTTACCGCTTATCGGTTTCATCCGGCAATCCCGGATGGTTGGTCTTTAATCAATATCAGGGAATGTTTGAGACGACTTGCTTGATCTTTTTGTCGAATGCGCTGTAGCCCGGCGCAGGCTCGCTTGCCTCCCTGAGCGAGCCGTCAGGGATTAGCAACCCCAAGCTAGTCCCGTTCTTTTGCCCGGCCATTTTGGCCGGGCTTTTTTTATCGCGTTTGCGCGTTTTCTTATTCCTTCAAAGTATATGCCGGTCAGATAGCGATTACGTAAAGAATTGTCATCGCAGAGGCGTTCAACACTCGTCATCAGCAAGTGATGGGCGAAATGACGCCGTAGCTGTAAGCCAGGTTATCGAATGTGCTCGCCGTCAATGTGCCTCGTCCCAGTTCGAGCCTGTACCGACATCGACGACCAGTGGCACGCTCAGTTCGGCTGCCATTGCCATATTCTTACGTAGCAGCTGAGCCAGCGCGTCCGCTTGTTCCTCAGCCACCTCCACGACCAGCTCATCGTGGACCTGCATCACGACCTTGGCATCGAGCTTGTGCTCGACCAACGCCTGGTCGACGCGGATCATCGCACGTTTGATGATATCAGCCGCGGTACCCTGCATCGGCGCATTTATCGCCGTACGTTCGGCATATTGGCGACGCTGGCCGTTGCGTGAATTGATTTCTGGCAGATACAATCGCCGGCCGAACACGGTTTCGACATAGCCCTGTTCGTGGGCGTGTTCTCGAGTGCTGTCCATATAGGCCTTGACACCCGGATACCGAGAGAAATAGAGATCGACGTATTCCTGCGCTTCATAGCGGCCAATGCTCAGCTGACGGGCGAGACCAAAGGCCGACATGCCATAAATCAATCCGAAATTGATCGCTTTGGCAGCGCGCCGCTGGTTGTTGTCTACTTGATCGACGCTGACACCAAAGACTTCGGCCGCGGTCGCCTTGTGTATATCCAGGCCTTCGCCGAATGCTTCGAGCAGATTTTGATCCCGCGACAGGTGGGCCATGATGCGCAGCTCGATCTGGGAATAGTCGGCCGCCAGTAAACAATTGCCTTTTTCAGCGGTGAACGCCTGACGTATCCGCCGACCCTCTTCACTGCGAATGGGAATATTCTGCAAATTCGGGTCGGTGGATGACAGACGCCCAGTGGCCGCCACCGTCTGGTTGTAAGAAGTATGCACGCGACCGGTTTCAGGGCGTACCTGCTCGGGCAGCTTGTCGGTGTAAGTCGACTTGAGCTTGCTCAGACTGCGATGCGTTAGTATCAACGCGGGCAGCGCTTCGCCTTCATCGGCAAATTCCTGCAGCACGTCCTCAGCGGTAGATGGCTGCCCCTTGGGTGTCTTGCGCTTTGGTTTGAGTCCAAGTCGGTCGAACAAGATCGCCTGGAGTTGTTTGGGCGACGCCAAGTTAAAGCTTTCGCCCGCTTCCTCAAATGCCTGCTGTTCTATGTCGAGAATCTGCGCTGCGAGCTGCTTGCTTTGTTGTTGCAGCATCGGCACATCGACTTTGACACCATTGCGCTCGATCTTCTGCAACACCGGCAGCAACGGCAGTTCGATATCGCGATACACGGACATCAGCTTTTTCTCCGCCTTGAGCTGCGCTGACAATTTCTGGTGTATCTGCAAGGTAATGTCAGCATCTTCGGCAGCATAGGGCCCGGCCTGCGCAAGATCGATTGCATTGAACGTCAGCTGCTTGGCGCCTTTGCCGGCAATATCTTCAAAGTGGATGGTCTCGTGTCCGAGCAAGCGCAGCGCCATATTATCCATGTCATGACGCTGAGTAGAGTCGAGCACATAGGACTCGAGCATGGTGTCTTCTGCGATACCTTTCATCTCGATACCATGGTTCGCCAGCACATGGGCATCGTATTTCAGGTTCTGTCCAATCTTGGCTGTTGTCGCGTCCTCCAACAGTGGCTTCAGCGCACCGAGCACTTGTTTTTCAGTCAGCTGCGTGGGCGCACCGGGATAGTCATGGCCAAACGGTACATACACCGCTTCCCCGGCTTTGATCGCGAATGACACACCAACGACGCGTGCGGCCATGTAGTCGAGGCTGGTGGTCTCGGTATCAAAGGCGAAGGCATCAGCCGCCTTCAGGCGTTTCAGCCAGGCATCCAGGTCTTTTTTCATCAACACGGTTTGATAACTGGCGGTCGACGATGGTTTGACGGAAGCGGAATCATCCGCGCGCGCCATATCCTCAAGCCAGGTGCGAAATTCGAGGTCGACATAGATATCATGCAGGGTTTCATTGTCGGCCGGTTTCATCTTCAGATCATCCAGATCGAGATCCAGCTTCAGGTCACAACGAATCGTTACCAGATCGCGCGACATCGGCAACTGATCCAGACTGTTTCTGAGGTTCTCGCCGATCTTCCCCGCAAGCTCATCCGCGTGCGCAATCAGGTTATCCAGCGATTGGTATTGCTTGAGCCATTTGACCGCCGTCTTCGGGCCGACCTTGGGTACACCCGGAATATTATCCGACGTGTCGCCCACCAGTGTCAGATAATCGATGATACGCGTTGGCGGAACCTCAAATTTTTTTTCGACACCGGACTCGTCCAATAACTGGTCGTTCATCGTGTTGATCAGCGTGACCCGCGGATTGACCAGTTGAGCAAGATCCTTGTCGCCGGTCGAAATCAGCATTTGCGTGTTTTGTCCACTGGCCTGGTTCGACAAGGTGCCAATAACATCGTCGGCCTCGACACCCGCGACCGATATCAGTGGAAATCCCATGGCCCTGACCAGCTGGTGTAGCGGCTCGATCTGCACTTTCAGGTCATCGGGCATGGGTGGGCGGTTGGCCTTGTATTCGGTATCGATATCATGGCGAAAGGTCTTGCCTTTGGCGTCAAACACCACGGCCATGTACTCAGGTTGGTATGCTTCGCGCAGCTTGCGCAACATATTGATCACACCAAAAATCGCACCCGTTGGCATGCCTTTGCTGGTGCTCAGGCGCTGTAATTGGGGCTGGTGAAAGGCTCGATACAGATAGGATGAGCCATCAACCAGTATGACAGGCGGATCTTTTTCAGCCATGACTGTTTCCGAAATAGTTGAACTGCCGGCGATTATCGCAAAAGCACGCACTTTATGGCTATGCTTATAACCTGAATGTTGCACGCAGGCGTCCGCCTGCGTGCAACATCCGTTTAATCGGGTGGCGCGAAACAGCAGGCTGGTTATACTAAGCCGCCGCAAACACCGATACTCAAAGGTGACACAATGGATAATTCTATAAGAACTAAACTCAAGCGCATATCGCCGATAAATGATGCGGCCTTGATACGTGAATCCTGGAAAATTTTTCAAATCATGGCCGAATTTGTCGAGGGCTTCGAGCGTCTGGCAATGATTAGCCCTTCGGTCAGCATGTTCGGCTCGGCCCGCACCAAGTCGGATGATGTCAATTACCAGCAGGCAGAAAAGATCTCGCAGGCCTTGTCCAATGCCGGCTTCTCCGTTGTCAGCGGCGGCGGACCGGGCATTATGGAAGCCATCAACAAGGGTGCGCGAGCCGGTAAATCACCCAGTATCGGCCTAAATATCCAACTGCCGCATGAGCAGGTCGCGAACAAATTCCAGGACATCAGCCTCAGTTTCCGCCACTTCTTTTCACGCAAGGTGATGTTTGTGAAATATGCGTCGGCCTATGTCGTGCTGCCTGGTGGTTTCGGCACACTGGATGAAATGGCTGAAATCCTCACGCTGATCCAGACGGGAAAGACGCGTAATATACCGATCATCCTGGTGAACAAGCCGTTTTGGAAAGGACTGCTCGACTGGTTCAAACATACGCTGGTTGCCGAAGCCATGATCAACCCGGAGGATCTGCAATTGCTGAAACTGATCGACGATCCGGAGGAAATCGTCAAAGCGATTTTCGATCACTACGAAGGACGCGACTTCGAGCCCTCGAAAGAGGAACAGGAAAAGTTGATGGAACTGTAGTGTTCATCGATGCACTCGGCACTAGCCCGCCTGTCTCAACTGGCGGGCCAGCAACAGAGCAACTGAATCTTCTACCCATATCCGCTAAAATTCCACGCTTTTGTATTGGCGTGCGTCATCCCAGCGCGCTTAAGTGGGGCATTCACCCGATTGAACATGCACACATTGATCGACAAAATCGAAGCTTTTATAGACTGGTCCGGCCGCACCGTGTCCTGGTTGACCTTGCTCATGGTTATTACCACCTTTATCGTCGTCGTCCTGCGGTATATTTTCGATATCGGCTGGATCGGCTTGCAGGAATCCATCACTTATCTGCACGCCACGGTATTTTTGGTTGGCGCAGCCTGGGCCCTGCAGCAACAAGCGCACGTACGAGTGGACATTTTTTACAGCCGTTTTTCTGTTAAAACCCGGGCATGGATTGATCTGCTGGGCAGCCTCTTTTTCCTGCTGCCGGTGATGATTTTTATTGCGTGGATCAGCTGGGAGTATGTCAGTGACAGTTGGGCTGTTCTTGAAGGTTCACGCGAAGCCGGTGGCCTGCCGGGCGTCTATCTGCTGAAAAGCCTGATTCTGGTGTCGGCCCTGATGCTGATGCTGCAAGCACTGGTCCAGATAAGCCGGTCACTGCAGTTGATCAAGAGTATCGACTGATGGAGTGGATGGCCTTCTACATGTTTGCCGCTGTCTTCGTACTGTTGCTCGCCGGCTATCCCGTTGCGTTTACGCTGGCCGGCACCGCCTTGCTATTCACCGTCGTCGGCGAAGCAACCGGGACCTTCGATCCAGCGTTTCTCGAGGCCCTGCCCAATCGCCTGTACGGCATTATCACCAACCAGATCCTGATTGCAGTGCCGCTGTTCGTCTTCATGGGCGTCATGCTGGAACGCTCCAAGATTGCAGAAAATCTGCTGGAAACCATGGCTGGCCTGTTTGGACCGCTACGCGGCGGCATCGGCATATCGGTCACATTGGTCGGCATGCTGCTGGCCGCGAGCACCGGCATCGTTGGCGCGACGGTTGTGACCATGGGGCTATTATCGCTACCGACTATGCTCAAACGCGGCTATGATCCACAGATTTCAACCGGTATCATTTGCGCCTCCGGCACTCTCGGGCAGATCATTCCGCCGTCCATCGTGCTGGTCTTGCTCGGCGATGTGATCTCATCCGCTTATCAACAAGCACAACTCGACATGGGCATTTTTTCACCGGAAACGGTTTCCGTGGGCGACCTGTTCGTCGGCGCGGTGATCCCCGGCCTGTTGCTGGTCAGCCTGTATATTCTGTATGTAGCCGTTGTGGCCTTCACCCGGCCCGAAGCCATGCCAGCCATCCCCCAGGACCCGGGCCACAGCAAACACCCTACTGCCGGTGACATATTGCGCAGCCTGTTGCCGCCATTACTGCTGATTATTGCGGTCCTTGGTTCCATCATCGCTGGTCTGGCCACACCGACCGAGGCGGCCGCCATTGGCGCTGTTGGCGCCATGCTGCTGGCCGCCGCCAGAAAACAACTCAAGCGCGACAACCTGACAGCGGTCGTCCGCAGTACGACCAGCGTTACCAGCATGGTATTTATGATCCTGATCGGTGCCTCCTTGTTTTCTCTGGTATTTCGGGGCTTTGGCGGTGATGAACAAGTACAGGAACTGCTGAGTGATTTGCCCGGTGGTGCCTATAGCGCCGTCTTCGCTGTGATGCTGGTGATGTTCCTGCTGGGATTTGTGCTCGACTTTATCGAGATCACCTTTGTCGTCGTACCCATCGTCGGTCCGGTGTTGCTGGCCATGGATATCGATCCGGTCTGGCTGGGAATCATGATCGCGATCAACCTGCAGACCTCCTTTCTGACACCGCCTTTCGGATTCGCGCTATTCTATCTCCGCGGGGTGGCCCCACCATCGATCAAAACGATGCACATTTACAAAGGCGTCATTCCGTTCATTATTATCCAGCTCGCCGCAATGGCGATGATTGCCTATTGGCCCCAACTCGCCACCTGGCTGCCGACCCAGATATTCTGAGTCCTTGCTGCAGTCGGAGATAGATGCAGTGTGGTCTATACTGTCGGTAATCCTATGAACAAACGCTCGAGCTCGATGGCCAGACATCATATAACAGTGCTGATTTGCGCTGTGTTTTTGCTAATGCCCTTCGCATCATCCGCCGTACCCGATATCAAGACGCGGAACATCTACTACATGATCGGCGGCAAAACGATTGACGCAATTAAAACGGACATTAGAAAAAAAACCCCGGTCAAACACAACGGCAAGTTTCATGTCGCTTACACCAAATGGGACGTAAACTGGCGATTCTGGTGGCTCGAATCGACCGACGCATGCAAGATTACCCGGATCGCGACAACATTGGATGTTGCCTATACCTTACCGAAACTGGAACACGAGGCTGCAATGCCAGCAGCGTTGCTGGAGCGCTGGGAGAATTATTATTCCGCATTGTTCGACCATGAACAGGGGCACAAAGATTTGGGCCTGAAAGCCGCGACTGAAATAGAGCAGGCAATCGCCAACATGGAACCACGGACGTCTTGCTCGCAGCTAGAACGTGATGCAAATGAGCTTGCCAAATCCGTTATCAGCAAATATAGTCGCCTCGAAAAAGAATACGATCGCACGACCCATCACGGCCGCAATACCGGCGTGATTCTGCGATAACCAAACGAGCTGGTTTTAATGCGGGCTAGATCGAACACCGCCGTCGACTTTCACGAGGAGCAGCAATTCCGTCAACCATGGGTGTGGATATTGTTGTTGCTTCTCACCCTGGGAGTGAGCGCACTTTTTATCTACGGTATCTACAAGCAGCTTTATTTAGGGCAAGCCTGGGGCGACCGGCCGATGACAGACAATGCGCTCATATTCAGTGCTGTGCTCACCGTTGCTGTCAGTGGCGGCGCCTGTCTGCTATTCTACACGCTTAGATTAATCACGATAGTTAATGGTGCGGGTATTCAACTCCGGTTTTTTCCGCTAACCCGCAAAAACATTCGCTTTGATGCTATTCGCTCATGTAAAGCAGTCCGCTACCACCCGATCAGGGAGTACGGCGGCTGGGGCATTCGCTTCAGTAAAAAAGGCAGAGCGTACAACGTCAGTGGTGATAGAGGGGTGCAACTCGAATTGTCCACCGGCAAGTCGTTTTTGATAGGTTCACAGAAAGCCGATGAGCTCGCCGATGCGATCAATGCGCACTTAAGCCACACACTGTTTACAAGCTAACCCGCACGGACTGTAATTATGTACAAAACGACTGTTCTCACCTTCGTTGCGTTACGCTTCACAGGCTGTGAAGCGCTATAGTCACGGCAAATAGTTAGTCAGGCCATGACAAAAGCCAATTTTCCGTTAGTCGCGCTCGCCCTGAGCCTGTTTCTGATGGGTATCCTGGTGAAGACCGGTGCGACGGACCCGAATACCACAAACATGCTGCCGTTGTTGACCGTACTGATCATCAGTGAATTCGGCTTTATCGTTTGTGTCGTTGCCGTCTATCTGGGCGGGCAAACAATTATACAGAACGGCTTCGAGATCGTGCTGGCGGTTGTTACCCTCGTTTGTGCGATGTTGGCTGTCGAATTTATGCTGATCGGTATTCAACACTGGCCTGGTGGCTAGGGTTGATAGTGACTTTAGTTACGGAAGCAGCGATGCGATTAGACCAGAATTTTATAAATTTTTTTTCACTTGAGGATTGCCATGAAAACACGATTGTTATTGACACTAGGCGCTTTGCTGTCTACAACGCTAGTCAACGCCGCCGATACCAGCCAGTTGACCCAAGAGACTCGAGGTGCAATCAAGGCCTTGGCGGCAGAACTGAAAAGCACCTTACAATCCGCGATGAAAGCCGAAGGACCGATCAAGGCCATTTCGGTCTGCAACGAGCAAGCACCCAAGCTGGCGCAAAAGGTCTCAAACGAAAAAGGCATGGAAGTAGCGCGCACCTCGCTCAAAGTCAGAAACGAGCTGAATGCGCCCGACGCCTGGGAATTATCCGTTCTCGAGCAGTTTGAACAACGCAAGGCGAAGGGTGAGCCCGTGGCAGCCATTGAGTATTCCGAAACAACCCAACACAATGGCAACAGGGTGTTTCGCTACATGAAAGCAATACCCGCCGATGATGTTTGTTTGATGTGTCACGGCGCCAATATCCCAGGCGCGCTTTCGGCAAAACTCAACCAACTTTATCCGAATGACCAGGCAACCGGCTTCAACAAAGGCGATATCAGAGGCGCTTTCACGGCAGTAAAAATCCTGGAATAATCTGCCGATTATGACCCATATCAACAGCTGCTAATATAAGTGCGGGTATAATCCCGCGCATGCTTATCTGTTTCAGCGTTGTTACGCTCGCGCGCTCATTACATCCTTACGCACCGAACCATTCGATGCGGATTCAGACGAGATAAAACTGTTACGGCGATATCAGATGTCACGTTCGAACGGCTTGAAATTCAAACCCCCCGCCGTACGCTATTAGGCTAATTCACGCAGGCGGATGTCCTCGTGTAAAATCGGTGACGTCATGAAGGATCCCGATTTAGAAAAACTGCACGCCTTGCTAAAACAGGAGATCCACTCCGAAACAGCAAAGGTCGCATGGATCGAATTACAGCGCTTTTTTGCCGCTGGCAAAGCCATCCACGTGTCGCCTGATCTCGATCTCGTGGAAACCGCTCTTCAGATATCAACTGACAACAGCACGCTGATAAAGCAATGGATGGCCAAGGGCCAGCTGGCGCCGGTTTCTGATGCCCAGGCAAGATGCTGGGTAGACACGGATGCAACGGTCTGGGCAGTGGTGGTAAAACCGTGGGTATTGGTACAGGCCTTTAAGGAGCAGGGATGTGAGCAATGAGTTCGTCGCAGCCCAGACGCCACGCTAGCTTACATAACCAACGCGTCGAATGAGCAGGTTCCACCCACTGAATTATCTCGGCAGAAAGCTGCTTTATTCGTGGATAAAGGTCGATGTTGTTCCAACCAGTGCAGAACAGCTCAAACTCGACCAGGATAAGCCGGTCATCTATGTACTCGAATACCGTTATTGGTCCAGCTTGCTGGTGCTGGAACAAGAATGTAAGCGGCTCGCCCTGGTATCACCGCTGTCGCGACTGCCAACACCAGAACTGCGCCACTGGCACGCTGTTTATACGATAGCGCCACGACAGCCTTTCCAGGCTTGGCTGCAGAACCAGCCGAAAAGATCAAGAATGATCCGCGGCATTGTCGAAACCTTACGCGACCATCCCGACCTTGATGTTCAATTTGTACCGGTATCGATATTCTGGGGTAGGCCGGTCGCCAAACAAAAAAGCACTCTAACCGTTCTGTTCGCGCACTCCTGGGAGATTGCAGGCCGAATACGCCAGTTTTTTCGAATACTCATCCATGGTAAGGAAACGCTAGTCCAGTTTTCCGAAGTCATCAAATTGCGTGAGCTGATCGCTAACGAACTGGAAGATGATGAAAACATCGACCATATTCAGCAGGCTCTAGCCGATAGGCTTCATCAGGTAAAAACCGCCACGCTCGGACCTGACACGTCGCATCGCCGAACCTTGGTCAGAGATCTCATGTTACATGAGGACGTCCAGAACGCCATACGCAAAAGAAGCGTGGAAGAAAACAAATCACCTTATCAGGCGGCACTACAGGCGAGGAAATACCTATATGAAATCGTAGCCGATCGTACCAACATTACGATTCGCGTTATGCAAATCGCGCTGACTGCGTTCTGGAACCGGTTTTACTCGGGGATTCTTGTTGAACATGCAGAACAATTGCGTAGTCTGGCGCTGACTCATGAACTCGTTTACGTGCCCTGCCACCGCAGCCACGTCGATTATTTGCTGCTGTCCTATGTAATTCACTATCAAGGCTTGTCGATTCCACACATTGCTGCCGGTAAGAACCTGAACATGCCGGTCATCGGCTCTATTCTCCGTGGGGGTGGCGCTTTCTTTATCCGTCGGAGTTTCAAAGGCAACGAACTGTACTCGACCGTAATTTTCGAATACCTGGCGAAATTGATTAGCGACGGTACCCCCGTAGAATATTTCGTCGAAGGTGGTCGCAGCCGCACAGGCAGACTGTTAAAACCCAGACCCGGCATGCTGGCGATGACCGTACGCGCATTTCTCAAATACCGAGAACGTCCAGTCGCATTCATTCCGGTGTACATCGGTTACGAAAAAATGATGGAAGGCAAAGCTTATCTCGCCGAGTTATCCGGAAAAGAGAAAAAACAAGAATCGCTAATATCTTCCATTTGGTCGATCCTGAGCATCAGGGGCAACTTTGGGTATGTTTATACCAACTTTGGCACACCCATTCTTCTCACACACCACCTGGACACCCACCACCCCAGCTGGTCAAGCGAAGAATATGACGATACACACAGGCCTGACTGGCTTATGGAAACGGTTGATGACATCGCCGACCATATTATGGTCAATATCAATCGTGCGGTGCATGTCAATGCCATCAACCTGGTGTCGACTGTATTACTGGCAACCCCTAAACAACATATGGATGAAGCTCAACTGGCCGCCATGATCGACGTCTATAGCGCGTTGATCAATGCATTGGAATACTCCAACAAAGCGCTAGTCACTTCGCTCAACGGCAAGGAGCAAATTCATCGCTCGGAATTACTCAAACGTGTTAGAAGGCAAAAACACAAGATGGGTGACATCATCTACCTTGATGCTAAAAACACGGTATTACTGACTTATTATCGTAACAACATCCTGCATCTTACAGCCGTGCCTTCGGTCATTGCCTGCTGCTTCAATAACGCGCCTACACAAAAGCTTGAAAACATAATCAACCTTGTCTCGATCGCTTATCCATTCCTCAGGCGACAATTGTTTATCGTCTGGCGCCAGGATCAGCTAGCCGAAGTTATCGAGCACGTTCTAGATATCCTGACGGAACTCGGTTTACTGAAGAAGACCGCTGAGGATGAATACGCCAGGCCACAGACCAGCAGCATCGAATACGCTCAACTGGAGCTGTTGGCAAAGGTGATTTCGCCGATACTCGAACTCTACTATATGACATTCGCGATTCTTTTGAACACTGGCACGAACAAGGTCACCGAGCCCGAGCTTATCGAACATAGCTATCTGGTCGCCCAGCGTCTATCGATGATCTATGAGTTGGATTCCCCGGATTTTTTTGACAAACGCTTGATCACGAATTTCATTGATGCGTTGAGAGACATGGCCTATGTGACGATCGGCGAAAACGACCTGATACAATACAGCGTCGATTATCTCAAAATCGGTGAAGATGCTGTTTCATTACTCAACAGAAACATACGTGCCAGCATCTTGCAGTTGTTGCGCACAAAGCGGAACCAAAGCAGCGAATGAACAAAATACAATGGAAGTACCAACAAGCCCGAAGCCAGTATAACAAGCATTTGTGGTTGGGACGGCTGCTACTTGTCTTCCTGATACTCTTGCTTGTTCTTTCCATTGTTCGGGTTTCCTTACCCTATACCATTGTATACAGCGCCGTGTATTGGCTCGATCAGCAGGGCATAACAGCCGAGATCGAAGACATCGATATTAATGTTATACAAGGGACATTTGCAATCATAAACGCCTCGGGTCACCGCAACGGCGACACACTTTTCAAGGTAGGCAAAGCTTCGATTGACTGGCAATGGCGTCCACTTGCCAAAAAGACAATCTATATCAAAGAAATAAAACTGGAGGCGTTCGATCTGCAGCTGGAACAGTATGTTGACGCCGTAGTCGTGGCCGGCGTAGAACTCCAAAAGCTGAACAAGCAATCGGTCACATCATAAAAAGCGGCCAGCTCGACGCCGATCTGAAACTGCTTTCAGAGCAAGGGCAGCTCGACAGTAATATTGCGCTGGTTTTGCACCATTTCAACTTGAAGGCCAAGAGCAAGGAAGATGCGGCTGCGCTAGATGAAGCCTTCGGGATGCCGATCAACCAGTCACTGGTGCTGTTGAAGGATAAGAAAAACAGGATCAAACTCGATATACCTGTCACCGGAGAAATCAATGATCCGAATTTCAATCCGACCGACGCAATTATTAAAGCAACTACTAAAGCTACAACAGTCACGCTGATCACCTTCTATACACCGTATGGACTCGCCTTCGCCGGCGGCAATGTGTTGTTCAATCTGGCAACAGCGCTGAACTTCGATCCGCTGTTGTTCGAGCCGGGTTCTGCACAATTGAAGGACGCGCACAAGGAACAACTGGCAAATCTTGCCAAATTGCTGGTGGAACGGCCGCAGGTACATCTAACCCTGTGTGGTTTCAGCAACCTTAGAGACCGAGACAAGATGTTTACGGAAATCATCGATCCGAAGAAAATCAAGCCCGTTTCAGCTGCAAACCTGCCCAAACTAAAACAGCTCGGCAGTGAACGCCAGGAGTCAGTGAAGAATTACCTGATCGACATCGGCAAGATCGAACATAACCGTCTGATACTATGCGAGCCCGAACACAACGACGACGCTGAATCGCTTGCAGGCGTCGAAATCAGTATCTAACCAGACATTAATGGCGTCACTCTAATCTAACGCGGAAGCCGTAGGGTGCGCGCCATGCGCGCCGTGAATCTTCAGTGCGCTGGGCTGTTCTGGTGCGCACGGCGCACCCTACCGACTGTCTCGCAGATTCTTTCATGCAGCATCCAGGCTAACGAACATTGAAATAGATTTTTTCAGATATTTCGTGCCAAGCCATGACCTGTTTGCGGAACTTGTCGTATGAACTGTATATTTTCTTCGCTGCTGGATTCTTGTCGGCCAGCTCCGAAACGACTTCTTCCGACAGTGCCTGCAACTTCGCCAGGACATCATCCGGCAACTGGCGGACATCGACCTTGTGTTTGTTGATCAGGGTGTCGAGCGCCGCGTTGTTTTTTGCCGTGAACTCGGTCGACATATCCTGATTGACCATTTTACAAGCATTGCGGACGATCACCTGCAGGTCCTTGCTGAGTCCTGCAAACGCTTTTTTGTTGATCAAGGCCTCGAGTGTCGTTCCCGGCTCGTGCCAGCCGGGGTAATAATAATATTTTGCCGCTTTGTGAAGACCAAACGCGAGGTCGTTGTAAGGACCTACCCATTCAGTCGCATCTATCGCTCCTGTCTTCAACGATGTGAACAACTCACCACCTGGTAGATTGACCGGTGTGCCACCGGCACGCTTGAGCACTTCGCCGCCGAGACCGGGTATGCGCATTTTCAAGCCGTTCAAATCTTTAACGCTATTGATTTCCTTGTTGAACCAGCCCGCCATCTGAACCGTAGTATTGCCAGCAGCAGCCGGCAACACACCGAACGGCTCATAGGTCTCTTCCCACAGCGGCATGCCCCCACCGTGATAAAGCCATGCAGTCATTTCTTGCGAGTTCATGCCAAAAGGCACAGTAGAAAAAAACTGCGCTTCTTCAATTTTGCCTTTCCAATAATAGGCCGCACCATGGCCTATCTGCGCAGTACCGCGCGACACCGCATCGAACACCTCGAATGCCGGCACCAACTCACCGGCACCGTAAACCTTGACCTTAACGCGCCCATCGGTCATGTCGGTGATCGCTGTAGCCAACTGATTGGCACCAGTGCCCAGAACCGGGAAATTCTTTGGCCAGGTTGTTACCATTTTCCATTTGAGTTTGGTATTTGCGTTCACGATTGCCGGTGCTGAAATGCTGCCGGCTGCGATGCTGCCGATACCCGCTTTCTTAATAAAGTCACGACGTTTCATTACTCACCTTTAATAGTAGATTTTTAACGCAAAGACGTTGAAATCCTCTCACCCAACCGGCTGCAATTTAGCGTACGCCATTACCAGCCATTTGGTACCGGCAGACTCGAAATTGACTTCCACTCTAGCCTGGGCCCCGCTGCCTTCGATATTAGTCACGGTTCCTTCGCCGAATTTTGCGTGCGCGACTCTCTGGCCGACGCCGATACCATCAACGCTTGCGGTTGTCGTCGCTGGCGAATACAGCGGTTTTGAAACCGTCGGCCTCGATCGCACTTCCCGGACCAGATGCTCTGGAATTTCGCTAACAAATCGTGACGGCATCGGATACATATCCTGGCCGTACAAACGGCGATGCTCAGCCGAGGTTAATACCAGCTGATTGCGTGCTCGTGTGATGCCCACATAACAGAGCCTGCGCTCTTCTTCGAGCTTGCCTTCTTCATCGAGTGACCGCTGGCTCGGAAACAAGCCCTCCTCGAGACCAACGATGAATACCAGCGGAAACTCCAGGCCTTTGGCGCTGTGTAATGTCATCAGTTGAATGCAATCTTCCCACGCCTTTGCCTGGCCCTCACCCGCTTCGAGAGCAGCATGCGTTAGAAACGCCGTCAACTTATCCATACTCTGCCATTCTTCAGTTGCAGAAGCATCGGCATCATAATCAAAGCCGCGTGCTGCGGTTACCAGTTCTTCAAGGTTCTCTACACGTGCTTCCGCTTTCTCCGTTTTATCCTTACGATAGTACTCAACCAGGCCACAAGCATGAATTACATGCTCCACCTGTTCGAACAGTTCGAGTTCAGTGGTGTCCGCTGCCAGCGTCTCGATCAGGCGTAGAAATCCGGCGATCGCATTGCCCGCTCGGGCTGTCAGTTCTTTACGATCGAGCAAGCTGCGCGCTGCTTCCCACATCGAATACTCTTTGTCTTTGGCAACTTCTCGAATCTTTTCGACGCTACGGTCGCCGATACCGCGCGTAGGCGTATTGACAACACGTTCAAACGAGGCGTCGTCATTGCGGTTGTCGATCAAACGTAGATACGCAAGTGCGTCCTTTATTTCCGCACGTTCGAAAAAGCGTAGGCCGCCGTATACCCGATAGGGAATGCCTTCGCTGACCAGGCGCTCCTCGAATACACGTGACTGCGCATTGGAGCGGTAAAGTATGGCGATGTCGGCACGTGCATGCCCCTGCTCGGTCCACAATTTTGTACGGTCGATGACGAAGCGCGCCTCGTCGAGTTCGTTATAGGCGTTATAAAACAGAATCTGCTCACCGTCATCACCAGCGGTCCATAGTTTTTTTCCCAGACGGTCATTGTTGTGGTCTATCAATGCATTGGCTGCAGCAAGTATCGTTGTCGTTGAGCGATAATTCTGTTCCAACCTGATGACCTGGGCATTCTTGAAATCATTCTGGAAGCGATGAATGTTCTCGACGCGTGCGCCTCGCCATGCATAAATCGCCTGGTCATCGTCACCTACGATAAAAACCGCGTTACGGGTTCCGGCGAGCAGTCTGATCAGCGCATACTGTATCGTGTTGGTGTCCTGAAACTCATCGACGAGAATATGCTTGAAACGCTGCTGGTAATGTTGCAGCAGTGAATCGTTGTCGCGTAGCAACTCGAGTGTTCTTAATAATAATTCAGCAAAATCGATGACACCAGCTCGCTGGCAAGCGGCTTCGTAAGCGGTATATATTCTGACCAGTTGGGTATATACCGGATTATATGCGGTATCGATGTGCGGCGGCCGCTGTCCCTCATCCTTGCGTGAATTGATGAACGCCTGCGCTTGCTTAGGTGGCCACCGTGCCTCGTCTAACTCTAATGATTTTAACACCCGCCGAATCAAGCGATACTGATCATCAGCATCCAGTATCTGAAAAGTCTGAGACAATCCTGCCTCTTTCCAATGAGAGCGTAGTAGCCGATGAGATAGTCCATGAAACGTACCGACCCACATGCCCGCCGAGGGCATTCCTTGCAGCTTTTCGACACGCGCGCGCATTTCGGCTGCGGCTTTGTTGGTAAAGGTCACTGCAAAGATATTGAAAGGTGATATCGACTCAACCTGACATAACCATGCAATACGGTGAACCAGTACCCGCGTCTTGCCGCTGCCCGCGCCAGCAAGTACAAGCACATGCCCAGGCGGCATGGTGACTGCGTTGCGTTGAGCGTCATTCAGACTCTCGAGGATATACGATACATCCGCAGCTTCAGCGTCATCTATTACAAAATCAATGTCATCGTTCACTTGTATTCAATACGTTAATTTTTATATCGGCCTGTATATCTTATGCCGGACAGCAAGGCTAGGGTGCGCCGTGCGCACCGTAAGCCATTCCGCCAACTCAAGCTTGCGATCTGGTGCGCATGGCGCAGCCTACGTCAACTAAAATCGCAATCCTTCATGCAATACCCGGATTAAACCTTTGCGTTCTTTGCGTCTTTGCGACTTTACGTTGAACATAATATTTTACGTCTGCCGCTTAATCCTGCAGAGAGACTAGCAGGATAAACGCACCCAGGCCGCCCGCGATCCACGACACAAGCGGCGCTCCCCAGATCAGTGTCGGTGTAAAGCCATCGAGACCAAATACAACGAGTCCACCCACCAGCAGCCCCGTACCCGCTATGGTCATGATCGTGCGTTGATTGCTGCGCTTTATTTCGTCGCGAATTTTCTGCATTTCCCAGAGTTGCTGTTGATGTTCTTTATCCTCGGAGATTTTTTTCGTCGCCGCATAAATCAAACCGGGCATCTCAGGTAATTTTTCTATCAACTGCGGAATGTTGTCTTTTAAGGCATGAAGCATCGAACGGGCACCGACCTGCTCCTCCATCCAGCGTTCCAAGAACGGCTTGGCCGTTTTCCACAAGTCCAGCTCTGGATAGAGTTGGCGACCGAGACCTTCAATATTCAGTAAAGTTTTTTGCAGCAGCACCAGCTGCGGTTGTATTTCCATATTAAACCGGCGCGCGGTCTGAAACAGACGCAATAATAACTGACCAAAGGATATGTCTTTTAACGGACGTTCGAATATGGGTTCACACACACTTCGTATGGCCGACTCGAATTCATCCACGCGTGTTCCAGCGGGCACCCAGCCAGACTCCACGTGCAGTCGAGCAACCTTATTATAATCGCGCTGAAAAAAGGCCAGAAAATTTTCAGCCAAATAGCGTTTGTCAATCGTATTAAGCGTGCCAACAATTCCAAAATCCACGGCGACGTATTTCGGATGTTGCGGGTCTGTTATATCAATGAATATATTGCCGGGGTGCATGTCAGCATGGAAGAAATTATGCTTGAATACCTGAGTGAAGAATATTTCCACGCCCAGTTCAGCCAATCTTTTCATGTTGGTATTATTGGCCTTGAGCTCATCAATGTTTCTAATCGGAACACCGTAGACCCGTTCCATGACCAGAACGTTTTTGTAGGTATAGTCCCAGTAGACTTCCGGAACATACAAGTTCGACGTACCTTCAAAATTGCGCCTCAACTGACTAGCATTGGCCGCTTCACGTAACAGATCGAGCTCATCAATAATCGTCTTTTCATATTCAGCCACGACCTCAACTGGGCGCAAACGCCGAGCATCGGACGAATATCTTGAAGCAAGCTCAGCGATAATATAAAGCAAGGAAATATCACGACGTATTACCGGCAGCACATTGGGTCGCAATACTTTGATCACAACCTCTTTACCGTTTTTTAGTTTGGCCGCATGAACCTGAGCAATGGAAGCGGAAGCAAGCGGTTCTGGATCGAACTCATCGAAAAGCTCTTCGACTGGACGACCGAACGCTTTCTCAATAATCTGTTTAGCAAGGACTCCAGGAAAAGGAGGCACCGCATCTTGCAAGCGTTCGAGCTCATCGGCTACGTCATCCGGCAGTAGATCTCTGCGTGTCGACAACATCTGACCGAACTTGGTAAAGATTGGGCCAAGATCTTCCAGTACCCTTCTGACTCTTTCGGCCCGAGACGCACGCTTGCGTAGAAACCAGTTGACAGGATTTAAGTAGATTAAGAAGCGGAACGGCCGGAACAAATGGGTTGCAAAAACGATGTCGTCCAATCCATGTCGCATCAATACGAAGTTAATGCGCAGCAAGCGAAAAAACTGTCTTGGTCTTAACATGCTTATTGTTTGATCATATCAGCCAATCGGGCTATGCGCGCTTCGAGCCTATCGGTATCATCGCGCAATCTATCAACCTGCTGATTAAACATATCCATCTCAGCCCCACTGACGACATCACGGCTTTCTTCCTGGAGGTACTCCCCGATATCGTCAGTCAGATTGCTTGTTGCACTCTTGCTCCATTCGGCCAGCTTGTCAAAGACCGTCATTACACGATGCGCAGCAATATCGCCTGTTAATCTGGAAAGGTGTTCTTCCCAGTCTATATCCATTTCAGCAATCAGCGCCTTGAACTGGCGACCCAATCGTGTATCGCCACGAATCTCCACTTCACCGGAAAAAAAAAGCGACGCTGAATCTCTGTGTAAACCCAGTTTGAATAAACTCGAAGGTGACCCGCTGATAACAGTGTCCGGCTTTGCGCCCATGTCTTTAATAATATTGACCGCATTATTCTCTATGTATAGATACAGCTCACTGTCAACTCCCCTGATTTCTATACATATCAACTTGCCGTCAAACGCTTTGAGCTTCTCGGGTGCTTCCGGATCCAGTTCGAGATAGCGGTTGAAGACCGAAGACAGTATAGTGGCAGCGCCGGTGCTGATCATGCTAAGTCCGAGCTTTTATCGGACAACAACAGCCAGGCAAAGTATGCCCAGTTGCTGCGCGCTCGATCGTTCACCCGATCAGCCACGACGATTGTCAGCCATGGCTTTACAAGGGCATAGCGCCCTAGACCGATGGACTGCATCAGAGCTTAAAACCTTTGTGCAGCGCTACGATTCCGCCACTCATATTGTGGTAAGTGCATCGTTCGAAGCCTGCATCCTGCATCATCTGTTTTAGGGTTGCCTGGTCCGGGTGCATGCGGATCGATTCTGCTAGATAACGATAGCTGTTCTCGTCTTTCGCTATGAGCCTGCCCATCAACGGTATGATGTTGAACGAATAGAAGTCATATGCCTTATCGAGCCCGGGCAAGACCGGTTTTGAAAATTCGAGAACCAGTAAGCGGCCACCGGGCTTGAGCACGCGATACATCGACTCCAACGCCTTGTCTTGGTGCGTCACATTGCGTAAGCCGAAAGCAATCGTAACGCAATCGAAACTGTTTTCGTCAAATGGCAGATCTTCGGCATTTGCCTCGACAAATGAAACGTTACCCGCGATACCCTTGTCTATCAGACGGCGCCGACCCTGCTCGAGCATGGCAGGATTGATGTCAGAAATGACGACCTCTCCGTCAGCACCTACCTGTTTTGACATCTCGATGGTCAAGTCGCCGGTACCACCAGCCACATCAAGCGCACGCCGGCCTTTCTTCAAACCAGTATGCATCATCGCAATTTTTTTCCAGATACGGTGAATACCCAACGACATGACGTCGTTCATCAAGTCGTATTTGCGAGCGACTGAATCGAATACACCGGCGACCAGGTCTTCCTTTTGATCCGCGTCGACCGTCTTGTAACCGAAATGAGTTTTATCTGACATTGCTATAGAGTCCGCAAATGAACGCGAATATTTTATTGCAAATAACCAATGTTACCCACCTCTTTTCTGATGTAGTGGCCAAATCGTTCGCTGAGAGAGCCATGGTGTTCTGTCCGCGATAAACTTACACAAAACTTGTATTGTTGGCGATTAACCTAGATTCCGCAGTTGAACACAGAATTAGCGCTGTTCCTCAAGCGTCAGGGCAAGGCGCGACTTGCAGCTAATGGCCATAGTCCTTAGCAAAAGTTGCAACGCCGCCATGGCGCTTGAGGGGCG
>JABDQW010000286.1 GCA_013042055.1 Gammaproteobacteria bacterium
AGACCTCGTCGACCAACAAGGCCGCACTCTCCGCCATGCGCCGCGCCCCGCAGCTGGGACAGAACCCACGGCATTTGCAGCTGAAAGCTACCAGATGCTCGGCATGGCAGTGGTTGCATTGCACGCGCAGAAAGCCATGTTCCAGGCGACCGCATTGAACCCGCATTTCTCACCAGGCGGCGTACGATGCTGATAATACATTGGTCCCGTGGAGATTGTCTGGTTGGCCAAAAATACAGGTGTTTTTCAAGCGTGCCTATCACGGTTCAGGCTAGTCTTCGTGTCCGTATGCTTGCTCTTCACTCAAACCGTAGCTATCGCTACGCTTTTCGCTCCAGAGCGGCGTCTACGAACACGAATCCTGCGCCTGCTCCCGCGATCCTGGTGAGAAATGCGGGTTAAGGTAGGCTTCGAATTCGCGCTGGACATAACGCGGCAAAACTGCGCCCTGCTCTGCCTAGATAAGCGGTGAATTCCGGATAGTAACGTTCAACGATCTGGTAAAGCAGGGTGTTTTCGGGCTGGTGGCGTTGATAGCGATACGCGCCCGCTTCCTTTTGTCGCGGCATCCTGCCTCAGCGCCAGTAGGCATGAGCTGCATCCTTGCGAGACGGTGTTGGTGTATAGTCTACCGCCCATCCGCAAGCAAACGCAACGCGGGACCGCGGAGGCATCGTATTTACGCGTACTCAATCAAATAACCGTTCTAAACGCGGTTTCGTTTTCAAGCATGCGGGTCAATCACGAATATTTACAGCCGCACATCGAATATCTATGCTATCAGCCTATGAAGACAACAAACAGTCCCGGTAATAGTCCTGTCGATAGCCTTGTTGCGGCTCAACCCGATCTCAGCGCCACGGTATCCGCATCCGCTGGTACCGGCAAAACCTGGCTGTTGGTCACGCGTATTATACGCCTACTACTGGCCGATACAGAACCCGGGAGTATATTAGCGCTGACATTCACCCGAAAAGCGGCCGCTGAAATGCAGATGCGACTGCAGGAACGCCTCTATCAGTTGGCAACAGCTGACGACAGCACACTCACCGAGCTGTTGACGCAAGCGGGAATCACCGCTATCGACGACCACAAGATCAAATCGCGCGAACTATACGAGCGCCTGTTACACGCTGACTTTCCGGTTCGGTTACAGACTTTCCATTCTTTTTGCCAGGATATCTTGTCGCATTTTCCTCTAGAAGCCGATATCACGCCCGGCTTTGAGCTGATTGAGAACACGGCATTGTTGCGACAGCAAGCGCTGGAAGAACTGTTTGCTGACGCAACGCGAAATGCGCAAGGCAAACTGGCTAACGATCTCGATGTTTTGATGCAGGCCTGCAACGGCCCTGCTAACACAAAAACCGCACTCAATAGTATGCTCGGTCACCGCAGCGACTGGTGGGCGTTTTGCGAGCATTGCAATGACAACGCCGCCTATGCCAGCCAGCAGTTGCAAAAACAGCTGCAAATCGATGTCAATACCGATCCGCACATACAGTTCTTCAGCGTCGTGACCCGTGAGAAACTGCTCGATTTCGTCGATTTATTGCGCAAACACGCCACCAAAACAAACCTCGGCCATGCCCAGCAAATCGAACACGCACTGCAGGCTGAAAGCCTAACGCAGAGCACATTCCAACGCCTGCAAGCGGTTTTCCTCACCGCTCGATATGAACCCAGAACACGTAAACCCAGCAAAACGCAGGCCGCTAACATGGGTGAAGACGGTGAAACCGCGTTTCTCGAGCTGCATCATCGCATTTGTACATCGATGCTGGACGCACGGGAAATATCCAAGCGAATTCAGGCACTGGAGCTGAACGCAGTCTGGTATCGCACTGGTCAGCGATACATCGAACTCTACCAGCAACTCAAACGCGAGCTGCGGGTACTCGACTTTACTGATCTTGAGTGGAACTGTTATCGCCTATTGAATACTGCCGACAATGCCCACTGGGTTCAGTATAAAATCGACCAACGTATCAATCATGTGCTCATCGACGAGTTCCAGGATACCAATCCAACCCAGTGGCAACTGATTACACCCTTGCTGGAAGAAATCGCCGCTGGACCCGGCGAGCGGGCTCGCAGTTTCTTCCTCGTCGGCGACGAAAAGCAATCGATCTACAGCTTCAGGCGAGCGAATCCTGAATTACAACGGCAGGCATCCCACCATCTTGCAGAAAACGTATCGGCAGTTGCGGTACGCCTGGACGCATCCCGGCGCTCATCGCCCGCAATAGTCGAAACGGTAAATGCCGTTTTCAAGCAGGACGAAATCCAGCGCTGCATGCCTGAATTTTCCGATCACAATACGCATCTTCAGCAGTTGCCGGGTAGCGTCTCATTGTACCCGTTATGTCAGCTGGATCACGATACGGCACAACAAGCCGATGATTTGGCTGCTACTGCCCTCAGAAATCCGCTACTGGCACCCAGGCTGATCAACACCCGGACAGCACGGACGGACGAAGCCAAGCTGATTGCAGATCAAATCGATAATTTCATCAACGAACAGACCTTGATCAGCGCGAAAGACCAAGCTGGCAACGATTGTGTTCGGCCAATCGAATACGGTGACATTATGATCCTGATGCGCAACCGTACCCATATCGGCATTTATGAATCCGTTCTACGTGATCGCGGCATACCCTTCACTGGCAGCCAGCGTGGCAGCTTACTGGAAAACCAGGAGATACAGGACCTGGAAAAACTACTGGATAGCCTGATGGCACCCTTTAACAATTTGTCCATCGCGCAAGTGTTGAAGTCACCGATTTTTGCCGCTTCGGATGCCGACCTGATGTATCTCGCACAGGCATCCAAGCAGGGCAAATGGTATCAACGTTTACTCGCCCTGAACATCGACCCCGATACGAGTCACCCGTTATACCGCGCTGCTCGCTTGCTACCACGGTGGCAAAAACTGGTCGACACAGTGCCGGTACACGATTTGCTGGACCGCATCTATGCCGAGGGCAATATTATTCAACGCTATGTCTCCTCTGTACCCGCATCTCAGCAACAACGTGTCAGCGCCAATTTGTTACGCTTCCTCGAGCTGTCGCTGGAACTCGATAGTGGCCGTTATCCCAGTCTGAGTCATTTCCTGCATCATTTGCGCAGCATCCGCGCCCATAAAGACGGTCGCCCGGACGAACCCGCTGTCACCGAGGGTCAGGCTAGCGTCCAATTGATGACTATCCATGCCAGCAAGGGACTCGAGGCCCCGATGATTGTGTTGGCCGACTGCGACAATCAGGGTAAACACAACAATGCTTATACCACTCTCGTCGATTGGCCAGCCCAGCATCACAGACCGGTCAGGTTCCAGCTGATTACCGGCCAGCAAAGCATGGATCAGACCACTGCGGAGATCGTTAAGCGCAAACAATCGGCACAACATCGTGAAGAACTGAATCTGCTCTACGTCGCGTTGACGCGCGCCCGCCAGTATCTGACGGTCACCGGTAGCGCATGCAGAGATAAGTCCGGCTGGTTCGAGTATCTTGAAACGGCGATGAAATTACGGCTGAAGCCCGATCCCGATAGCGCTTATCATATAAGATTTGGACACTACTATAAGCGCTCAATCCCTGAGAAAAAACACGTTGTTGTACAGCAAGCACCCGTTGTCGATTCCAGACTCAGGCGTCCGCTACCAATGCCAGCTGCGGCGGAACAGATGATTGCACCCAGTCAACGGGTCCATGAAGACCAGCATGTGAATACCAGTCAAGACGCAGACGGTAGCCAGCGTGGTATTGTTATTCACCGCGCGTTGGATCTGATGAGCCGACGGCCACCATTAACTGCAGACCAGGTGAGTTTGCAAATCAGGCAGGAATCAAGCCTGGCTGATGACATTGAGCTAGATCGCTGGCTGGACGAGGCCCGCAGGACACTGAACGATGTTAGATTCGCGTGTATCTTCAAGCCTACAGATTACCGCAAGGTAATGAATGAATTGCCAGTCCTGTATCAAGATGACGATAAAACCGTGTTCGGCCTGATTGACAGACTCATCGTCAACGACGACAGTATCATTCTGATTGATTATAAAACGCACCAGGTTGACGACGAAGCGCAGTTGGACACGCTCGCCCGCGAGTTCAGCCATCAGCTCAGTCTGTACGAAAAAGGCGTATCGAAACTCTGGCCCAATATCAAAATCAACAGCGGGCTGTTGTTCACACACAGCGCACACCTGCTCTGGATCGAATAGCCTGGATGTTGCGGTAGTATCCCTACGCTTTTGGGCAGCTTCCGTTTACAATAGCAGGCCATTACCCCGAAACACAAACTCCCACTGATTCAACAGAGGAATAACAAGAGAGTTAGCCATGCAAGATCATCAGCGTCAAACCGAACTCGAACAGATTGTCCATGCCAGACACCACGATCCCTTTAATATCCTAGGTAAGCACGTGGAGCATGGTAAAGAGCTGGTACGGGCTTTCCTGCCTGGAGCAGAGCAGGTGTTTATTGCGGAAGGCAATCTTCAACTCGAGCGCATAGCTGGCACGGATTTTTTTGAGTGGCGAGGTGATGCTGGCACTGTACCCGACCGTTACCGCCTGATCTGGCGCGAACAAGGCCACCGGGAACGTATCGCGCATGACCCTTACAGTTTCCCACCCCAGTTGCAGGATTTTGACCTGCACCTGTTTGGAGAGGGCAAACACCGCCATGCCTATCGTTTCCTGGGCGCGCATTTGCATGAAATCGACGGGGTCACGGGTGTTCTTTTTGGCGTGTGGGCGCCGAACGCAGAGCGCGTCAGTGTCGTTGGCGAATTCAACCAGTGGGATGGCCGTCAACACCCGATGCGCGTACGTGGCGGCAGTGGTATCTGGGAACTCTTCATCCCCGATATTGAGCCCGATTGTCTCTACAAATACGAGATACGTAATCGCCACAGCGGCGAGATATTTCTGAAATCGGACCCCTATGCGCAGGCCTTCGAGGTTCGTCCACAAACAGCGTCGATCTGTATCAAACCATCCAGCTATGCCTGGCAAGACCAGGGGTGGATGGAGCGACGATGTTCGTTGGAATGGCAACATGCGCCAATGTCCGTCTATGAAGTGCATCTCGGCTCCTGGCGCAGGGGCCCTGAGGGCGAATTTCTGGACTACCGCAGCCTGGCGGAATCACTGGTCAGCTATGTCAAAGAGATGGGATTCACCCATATTGAACTGTTACCGGTCACGGAGCACCCCTATGACCCCTCCTGGGGTTACCAGACCACCGGCTACTATGCGCCGACGAGCCGTTTTGGAACACCCGATGAATTCCGGTTTTTCGTCGACTACTGTCATCGCAACGAGATTGGCGTTTTACTCGACTGGGTACCGGCTCACTTTCCCAAGGACGCCCACGGTTTGGCACGCTTCGACGGCACCGCCCTATACGAACATGAGGATCCCCGTCTAGGAGAACACCTCGATTGGTCGACATTGATCTACAACTACGGTCGAAATGAAGTCAAGAACTTCTTGATTTCGAGCGCGATCTACTGGCTCGAAGAAATGCATATCGATGGCTTACGTGTCGATGCCGTAGCCTCTATGATCTACCTTGACTATTCGCGAGAGGAAGGTGAATGGGTACCTAACCAATACGGTGGCAGGGAGAACCTTGAAGCGCTTGACTTCATACGTGAACTCAATATAGCCGTTCACGAGGAGCAGCCGGGTGTGCTGATGATCGCCGAAGAATCGACTTCCTGGCCACAGGTCAGCCGCCCCACCTGGACCGGCGGTTTGGGTTTCGATATGAAGTGGAACATGGGTTGGATGAACGACACGCTGAGCTACATGGCGAATGAACCGATCCATCGAAACTACCACCATGGCATGCTGACCTTCAGCATGCTTTATGCTTTTACCGAAAATTTTCTACTGCCGTTTTCACATGATGAAGTCGTGCACGGCAAAAGTTCCATGCTGAACAAACTACCCGGTGATGAATGGCAGCGTTTCGCCAATCTACGCGCGCTTTACACTTACATGTTTTGCCATCCCGGAAAAAAACTGCTGTTCATGGGTACCGAGTTTGCTCAAGGTCAGGAATGGATCAGCAGCCAGACGTTGGATTGGTATGTGCTCGACTATCCCTTGCACCAGGGTCTACGTCTGTTGGTCTCCGATCTCAATACGCTCTACAGAAATACACCAGCACTTTACCACTTCGAATTTGACTGGCGCGGTTTCGAATGGATCGATTGCCATGATTCAGAAAATTCTGTATTGAGTTTTTTACGGCGTTCAGAAGATGAATATGTCATCACAGTGATCAATTTCACGCCGGTTCCGCGCTATGGCTATCGTATCGGCGTACCCCAGGCTGGTGAGTATCATGAAATCCTGAACTCCGATGCGGGCTGTTACGGTGGCAGCAATATTGGCAACGGCGATAAACACCTTGCCGCCGATGAAATTCCCTGGATGAACCAATCGTATTCGTTGAGTCTGACCTTGCCTCCATTGGCAGGTATTGTGCTGCAGTTGAAATAATGTAATGACTAGCCCGCATTTCTCACCAGGCGGCGTCGAATATCGATAAATCTTTGGCCACTCGGAGTTAAGCTCGGATGATCAAACATACAGTCTGTAATTCAAGCAAGCCTATCACGGCTCAGGCTGGTCTTCGTGTCCGTAAGCTTGCTCTTCACTCAAAACGTAGCTATGACTACGCTTTTCGCTCCAGAGCGGCGCTTACGAACACCAGCCCGCCTGCTCCCGTGATCCTGGTGAGAAATGCGGGCTAAAGCGTCGATCGCGGTTTGGCCTGGCTACGCCTACCCACTTGGCGCAAGCTGGGATGGAGAAGGCGTCAATTTCGCGTTATTCTCCGAGC
>JABDQW010000292.1 GCA_013042055.1 Gammaproteobacteria bacterium
GTCGCACTCCTCGGGCAGCACATCAAAAGGCACAGGATTGACCACACCGCCGTCGATCAGCACCCTGCCATCTATCTGCACCGGTTGAAAGACCCCCGGCAGGGCCATGCTCGCGTGCACTGCCGGCAACAGAGGGCCGGACTCGAAAACAATCTGTTCACGCTGCCAGAAGTCCGCGGCAACGATACGCAACGGAATCGCCAGTTCCTCGAAGCTGGAAACATTGAGTTTCGAATGCAGTCGGGCCAGAAATTCCCTGGCATCCAGCAGCCCCTTGCCACCGAAGTCCAAGTCCAGCATGTCCCACCAGCGTGAAAGATCTTTATTGAAAATATCGTCAATAAAGCTGCCGTTTTCGGAAAATGATGCCGAAGTCAGGTCGTCACGCAGTGCCTTCGCGCTATTACCCGATGCGTAGAGTGCACCGACAATAGCACCGATACTGGTGCCGGAAATGCAATACGGTTGCCAACCAATTTCCTCGAGCACCTCCAGCATCAGCACATGGGCAACACCCTTGGCGCCGCCACCGCCCAGCGCAATACCGAGTTTTTTCATTGCATAGCCCACTTACGGTAGGCCTGTTCCCAGTGATTGACTCGTTTCACAGTAGCAAAAAACTGAATATTTTTTGAAATATTACGAACAAATGGATTGAATAAGCGAACTTCAAAAGAAGGATGCGAATCCAGGCTCAGCCAAATATCATCAGCCTCTTCTCCGTACATATCATCGACAAGCAAGCGAATACGAACACCGCGATCTGCTGCATCCAGAAGTTCGTTTATCAATAATCGACCAACCGTGTCCTGATGGAACATATAGTACTGAACGTCGATGCTGCGTTCAGCTAATCGGGCCAATCCTGCTCTTGCCACAAAGGCATCAAGTCCATTCCTTAACATATAGACACCAGACAATACTGGATAATCCTGCAACCGGGCCTTGAATGCCTTGCCAAGCGTCGTGCTTTCGCCATCCGATATCACTTGAGATAGTGCTCTCTGGCTGTTATCTGGCAGTTTGATCAAGAAACCGATCAGTACGATCACAAGAACTGCGACAACTACGAAAAAGATGATTTTCATTTTAAATTCCTAAAATTAATATTTCAAAGAGGAATATTAATTCTCAGCTGCTTTTTTTTAGCTGAGGTTGTAAAAACCAGTAGTTCTCACCTGGCCGAGGCTTTCGATCCTTTGCTTGGCTAGGACATCAAAAAGCGAATCCTTCATACAACTTCCAGGCGAGAAAGGTTCCGTCGATGTCGACAATGCGTCATACAAGAACCTCGAGGAATGGGCACGCAACCGAGGATACACACTTGACCGCTCTCATGCCAGGTCGGAAGATCCTATCGCAATCGACGCGTATCTGGGGGCTGAGGAGACGTTTGATGGTGCTGTCGTGGAATTCGCGGAGCAGTATGCCGATCAGGCCGAAAGTGATCACGCGGCGTTCGTCGCACAGATCGAAAGCGGAAAGCTCGAAGCAGCGGAGTATCAGTGATCGGTCGAATTATCTCTTCACGGGCGGAGGCGTGATAGGCACTCTTGTATAATTGACACTGTACGTTTGATTAGCCTGGCTTTTCTACTGCCAGCAGTACCTTATCAGTATTTTACGCCGCCTTTGTGCAACATTCGGGTTAGCCTCAAGCCAGTTCGTGGCTGGACCATCAGGCTACCCGGAAAAATTGATTGTGTATAACAACTTCTCCTGGGGGAGCAATAGGTGATGCGCATCCAATGCGACTGGGTCGACAACTTCGTCGACCGTTTAATTTCACCCCAGCCTTGTCAAGTTGACAGAACCCGAATGCTCATTCAGCACAGGCCCTTATCGCCTTGCGATGTGCTTTGCCGATAGCGTTGGTTTTGCTGAGCGTTTCGCCAAATCCTGATCCACGCTGATTCGATTCGGCCTTCACGGCGGCATCCCATGCGTCTCCCATGCTCATACCCGTGGCCTGGCTGGCGATGTAGGCTGAACCCACTGCTTCGTAGAGTCCATAGTCAGCGTCACCTACATCCGATTTTAGTTGTCTAGCTGCACAACTACATATCTCGCTTGATTTCTTACACATATCCTCAACCGAGTCCGCGATTGCAGCGCTGGCGATCGACGCCAGCACTACACTCATACTTACCGAATTAAATTTCAACGCTAGTCTAAGCGTCGCTTTACTGTTCATAGCTCATTATCATGGCAGTCAGCACAGGTGACCTGATGACCCTCGGGAAACAGCTGACTATTTCCGTCCGGACAGAACGCTGTGTTTTTATCACAAGGCAGCACACGGTCAGTATGCATGGCTGATAACACCGTACCTTCACCGGTTTGGCCGTGACAGGCGCGGCAGGCATCCGGGTTATCCTTTGCAAGAGCTTCATGACCGCCGTCAACGAAGGCGGCGCCCGCACTGCCTACAGGATGCATGCCGTGTGGACCATCGAGGGTGTTGCCCAGATCGCCGGTATGACAGACACTACATTCTGAAATCGTGCCCGTATGCCCCTGCAGCTGCAGCGAGGCAAGGTTGTCATTGGCATTGGGGTTGCCGTTCGGCCAGATACCATGCGTCGAACCATGGCAGGCTTCGCAGAAGACGCCTTTATGTCCCTTGCTGACCCGGTATAACATCGGATTACCGGCGCCGGGGTTGGGCATGCCGTCGAAGGTTGCCGGCACCGTGTTTTCCGCAAAGCGCTTGTTGCTGGGCACAATCGGAGTGGCCTTATCATCGTTGGTTCGAAACGCCTGCATCAGGCGAATACCATCATCCGGATCGCCAACCGTATTCGGATCACTGTGCATATTGTCCATGGCATCACCGGTGTGACAAGAACCGCAACCCGGCTCGTTGGCCCAGGGTACACGTGGTGTATCCGGGTTGGTGTGGAAATCACTGGCCAATTCGAAGGCACCCGGATTGTCTGGTGACACATTGCGGGTGAAGTCATCGCCCACCTGCGCCATATCGCCGTGGCAGTCCTGGCATAGCATGCCACCGGTGGCCATGGCGCCACGCAGGCAGTCGGTACGCTGTCCTGGATGACACTGGTAACAGGTCTCTTCCAAGATCTGCCTGCCTAAGGCCGGATCACGCAAATTACCGTTAGCGTCTACAGCAGGTGGCATATCCGGGAACAGGCGATTACCGTTGAGGTCCACCACTGTGGCGTGATGACTGTGCATGACATTGGACATCGACTTGTGTTTAATCTGATCGCGACCGTTGGCCAATGACGGTGAAACGGTTACGCCGTTGAGTACCAGCGGCCCATCATTTTCCGGACCCAACGGACCCAGTTGGGCCAGATCCAGTGCCGGGGTATAGTGACAAGTCTGGCAGACCACCGGTTCGAACGGTGTTGAACCGGGTGGATCATCCCGGGTAGTCCCGACGATCAGGCTGGTACCGTGCTTCTGGTCGTGCAGGCGCAGCACGTTGATGTCAGCCGCCCACTCGAGGCTGACTTCCATCGGGACGTTGGCTGTGTCATCAATCGATAACGCAACGCTTGACAGCGCCGCGGTTGCCGAACCGTTTCCTCCATCTATCGGGGCATTGTGGCAGAAACCACAGTTGGCTTCGCCGGAGATCGGCAAGACGGTATCCAGCGAGGCTAGCACCTGACCACCGGATCGAGCCTGCACGCGCATCAGCGGCCAGGGATTCTCCAAGCCAGAATCATCGAACGCGGATATCGGAATACCGGCCGCTTCATACCAGTCCACGCCAGCGGCGGTATAACCGAACGGGAAATTGATGAAGAATGGCTGGTCAATCGTAAACAACTCAAAAGCCAGGGGGTCATTGAGCGCGTTAGGACCAGAACGTCCCGGCATCTCCTGCTGCACAGCCGTCAGGTTACCATCACCGAGAAACAGTTGTTCGACATTGGGCATCGGCAGGCCCAGGTCAAGAATATTACCCTGCGGATAGAAAGCTGGAAGAATACCTTCCGGATAGAAAGGATCGTAGGCTTCACGGGCGACATCCCAGAAATTGGTCTTGTAGACACTGCCATCGGCAAGCAGACTGGAAAGCACGGGCCCGTTTCCTGAAGAGTTGATGCCCGTCAAGATGGGATCATTTGGATTGGAGCTTGCAGAATAGAACACCTCGATCCCATCGGTTGGTGTGAGGATGCCAGGTTCGCTGCCGCGCTGGATAACCTGTGTGTGTATTACATTGAACGGGGGCAGTACACTGGAGATACGGGTATCGAAATCGCCACAGTGCATACCAAGGTCATTGGCAGAAAACAGTACGTAATCAGGCTGTCCAGTCAATGGCTGCTCACTGATCCGCCCACTGCCCTGTCCTCTCTGACTGAAGGAGTTAATTGAAACACCTCCGCCTTGTTGTGGGGGCGGTGTACCATCAGCACCGCCGGGCGGTTGGGGTGGTGCACCACCCCCGTCATTGCAGTTAGCTGGCGCATTTCTGACTGCACGCGTCTCGGACTGGCCGTCTGACTGTACAGCACTCACGGTGCAGGGGACTGAGGCCAGATTTCTTACACGGACACGCCAGTCTTGATTATTGACCTCGTCTGTACCAATCAGTGCGCCGGTATCGGCATTGGTTACCGTAACGGTCTGGTTACTGTCACCTTCACCTCGTATTCTCAGATTGTTGCGTTCATCATCCCAGCTGGCTCGATCGATCTGAAAAGCCGCATCAGCACTGGAAATGACTAGCGGGGACATAGTCAGAAACGAGACTGCAAGGACTGCAGTTAACAGTGATTTTTGTCGAAGACGCATGCCTTCATCCTCCTCGTATAAGGAGTTTAGTTGTAAAGATTCTGACCAGGCCGATGTGATGCTGCTATCCAGGCCCTTGTTACGAAGATTCAGTCCAGGCAGGGTACGTTGTTGCCCAGGCCCCAAAGATGATTGAAATTGGCAGAATATGCGTGGGATTATATTCCCATTTTTTGCACAAAGTCAACATGAGTCAAATCAATTCTGTAATATCTTGTTAACAATTTTGTAATATTTTGCTAGTGGTAAAGTTACTCAACAAAAAATCAACATGTGACGCAGAACCCCATTTATGCTGCGATCAAGTCGCCGTAATAGGCCGAATCGTGTGTACCAGAGCAGCTAACCCGGATGTTGGCCAGCTTTTTCGAAAGGTTTTGCGAGCGATGTCCAGTGGTTCTTTGTTTACAGGAGTGGCTATATCATGCATTTCGCATAGCCTGCCCAGGGACTCGGTGCAACCGATATTTATGATAACCGTGAAGGACGCAAGCAATGGTTATACACGGGTGTAACCGCGATCGGCACCACCACCGTGTTGAAAGTTGTCTATACGAAGATGCCGCCGAATTTTACCCGTCTCGTACCTCATTCCCTTCGGGGCATACCACCGGGGTTTTTCGGTGCCGCCTTTCTCGACCAGCGATACGGTAATTGGTGAGATGTTACCGCCTATAGCCAATCGTCGGTCCATAGCCGCTTAAAACTGCTGAAGAAATGTTCCACTCCATTATCCCAACAATTACCTTTGCGACTCATGCTCGTGAAGATGGCGTAGCGTTTGAGCAGCTTTTAACAAGCATGCTTGCCATTCAGACCTTGATATAAATCCAGCCTTTTTGCAGGCGCTCTGATATTAGCTCCTGCGCTGTTTTATCAGTGACAGCTTTTTTCATCATCACAATGCGCTTGCCCTCTAGCTTCTCAGTCTTGTCAATAGAGCGCTGGCAGGCATACAGAGAAACATTGTCATTGCTCTCGACAATGTGCTCCAGGCGGTCGACGTAAGGCGATACGCCCACGCGTAACATATTGATGCCTTGCTTATAAGTAACGATATCCAACTTCATCGGTGTACCTGCATCTCGATAACTTGCCAGTAGCTGTTCTGCTTCATCGAGCGCGTTCTTGACTGCATAGATATCGCCTGTTGTAACGTGCAGTATGATTTTGCGCTCTGCCCTGTCAACGGCTTTAGAATGTTTGTAATACTGGAACACATCTGCCGCAGAAGCGATTTGCATTGTGCGTGTAGCATCATTAACGATCCATCCAGCGAACATGCCGACTGCAAGCATTAAAGCCGCAGCGATTCCCTTCCCTAAATAGCTTGTCTGTCGCTTGCTAGTGTTGCAGCCACTGGAATCAGTAACGGGGATATTGTTATAGGCGTGCCCCACCAGCTCACGAACGGCTTTGAGTTGGCATACACGTTCGCGTATCGATACATCTTTCAGCATCGCATTGCGGATAGCATCTGTCTCATCTGTATCCAACTGATTATCGATGAATAGATTGAGCTTCTCATCTGTGTAAGTTTCATCACTCATTATTTCACCCTCATCAACCTGACTGGCAGTTTTCCTTCACCAGCCAGATCGAGCAATTGTTCCTTTAAATTCTGTCTGGCCCGGAACAAGCGGCTCATGACAGTGCCGATCGGAATATCCACAATTTCCGCAATCTCTGCATAACTGAAACCTGCAAAATCCGCCAGCGTAACCACCTCTCTCAATGGCATGGGTAAACGCTCAACGGATGCCCTGACTCTACCAACAATCTGCGACTGCTGATAACTGTCATCATGACCAAGCTGGCTGTCATCGCTGACATCGTACAGCTCTGTATTTCTGCCCTGGATGCGCAGGTAATCATGCCAGATGTTCAGTAGTATTCGATACAGCCATGTATCCATTGTTGCCTGGTCACGCAAGTTGCCAGCATTTTTTATTGCCTTGAGCATGGTTTCCTGCACCAGATCATCCGCCAGTGAGTGATTGTGACACCATGAATAGGCAACTCTGTATAACTTGTTTCTTCTATCTGCAAACTCCTGCTTGAGCCGTGCCGCCGCAAACAGGTTCTTGATTTTCTTCATGCAATCTCCAACTTCCTCATCTATAGACGTGCGGTCCCTGAAATTATTCCCAGGCAGTACAATCGGGTTCTACTCGAAATAAAACACGCAAGGTTGACGTCTACAATAGACTATCAAACTACAAAAGCAGCCGGCGATAATTCTATGTCTATGTTTTTATTATATTTATAACGCTACTGTGTTGTTTCAACAAGTATTCTGGCACTATCGGGTCCGCAATCCATTACTGCTGCAGCGGACGTCTGACCGGAAGGTCTGGATGATCAGAGCCACGATCTCAACGAATATATGTGTGAAGGCCAATGGACCGCGCTTAGTATCTGGGGTACCCGCTGTCCGCCGTGTCTGGAAGAAATGCCAGAGCTGGTTCATTGTCACGCCAACAATTAAGGTTCGAAAGCCGAATCAATGCCGTTCGACATCTTAACGATAAATAAAAAGGGAATAAGCATCGAAGTCATCCGTCTGTAGTTAGAAGTTAAGAAAAGGCTGATGGGCATTCCCATCACCCATATCCAATAGCAAATGGAGGCATTAATGAAGAAGCTCGTACAATCACTCATACTTGTCATGCTGACAAGCATTGTCTTTCAGGCAAGCGCAGCGACAGACGAAAAACCTTTCGCTGAGCATAAAGTCGTTCTTCAAATCAGCGACAACGACCCAACCAAACAGACACTCGTACTCAATGTAGCCAACAACCTGGTGAAGGCATACGGAGGTCCCGACCAGGTTGACGTCGAGATTGTTGCTTTCGGACCCGGCTTAAGACTGATGTTTGATGATAACGGCAACAAGGGGCGCATCAGTGGCCTCACTGCAAATGGCGTACGTTTTGCAGCATGCGGTAACACCATGAATAAAATGACGTCGCAACTGGGACGTGAACCCAAACTAAACAGCCAGGCCACCGTTGTCCCGGCCGGCGTAGTGCGCATCATCGAACTGATTGATCAGGGCTATACTCTCATCAAACCCTGATTCATTAAACAAAATAAAAATAGCATAAATATCTATTTCGGAGGATAAGCAGTGATTCCAAGTAAACGAAACATCGCATTATTGATAGCAGGCGTAGCAGCCTGTCTGATGACACAGTCAGCCTACGCTGCCAACTGGCTGATGCTGCAAGGCACAGAAGAGGCAAAACAGGGACAGGCACCACGCGCCCATTTATGGGGTTTCATCCAGGCCCAGTACCAGTATGATAACAGTGATCCCAATGTCACCGGTGGCTATGTGCCGCCCAAACTGATTGGCCCCAACCTCGACGACCAGAGCGCGTTTAACGTCAACCGTGCGCGCATTGGTGTTCGCGGTACCGGCTTTCCGCTGGACACTAAAGTCAACTATTTTATCCTGACTGAATTTGGTAACAACGGCATCACCTACGGTGATGATGGCAAGCATCTCACCGATGCCAGTGTCACTTTAAATCATATACCGGGCGCACGCGTGCGTGCGGGCCTGTTCAAATACCCCGGTGCAGAGGAAGGGCTGCAGGCCATCCATGTATTCGATTACATCAATTTTACCAGTGTCACCAACCAGCTGTTGCTGGAACGCTTTCCCGCCTTCAACTCCCAGTCCTGCACCACCACCATCGATGACAGCGTGACCCCAGCCACTGCTGCCACGAGCTGTGCACCAACCATTGCCAACCAGGCTCCAACACCTACACCCAACGCCGATATGAATCAGTTTCCGACAGCGGTCGGTGCATTTCGTGATACCGGTATCCAGGTTTTTGATATGTTCAAGTTCAGCAACTGGGAACACAGCTACGCCATCATGGTGGGCAACGGCAACGGCCTTAACTATGGCGATAACGACAGCAACAAGGATGTTTATCTGTACTGGTCATCGGAACGTGTGTTCGGCGGCAAGGGCGGCCGGCGCGAAGGTTGGAAAACCTTTGCCTGGTACCAGGATGGCAAACGCACCAATGCTGCCGACAGAACCCAGGAACAGGACCGTACCCGCGCCGGTATCGGTACCAAATACCTGAAAAAACCCTTTCGTGTGACCGCAGAGTACATGCAGGGTGAAGGTATGATTTTCCAGGGACAACACCGTCCTGGCCATATGTTCAATAACGAGGAAGCCGACGGTGGTTATGTCGAAGGCGGCTGGTATATCGCGAATACCAACTTCGAGATTGACCTGCGCTATGACACCTATACCCGTGGCGAAAATCATCCTACGTCAGCAGCAAATGACGAAAGCACGGCAGACACTGTTACACTAGGCGGCCAATATCACTTCAACAAGAAGACACGTGTCAACCTTGAGTATGCCAGCCGTGACTGGAAATCTGATACCGCGATCGTCAATGCACAGCAGAAAGACGTCGATGGCCGATTTGCAATACAGGTTACCCATATTTTCTAGCGATACCAACGTGTCCCCTGCCTTGGCTATACAAGGCAAATGGGGGGCGCGCTAGCTGTGTAATGCCAATTGTACTGGTGAGTCCAGGCCGGCAGGTGCTGCTTGCGCTGTTCTGAACTCAGGCACGAACGCGCATAGACCCATTCGCGCAAGGCGGGGTTGAGCTAAATCCCGGACGCGACCAGCACCTGCAACTGAGCGAACACGATGAACTGATCGTCCTCACAACGCGTTAATCTGTGTGAGACTAGTGGATAACGAATTTATTTCTAGTTAATTGCAAGAATAATATTCCTGCGGGTGCGTCTAATACAACAGTGGGTATTGTACCCCAAGCATCAATACAAGCTGATAACAAACATGGCCCATATGAGTGGCCACAATTGGAGGAAATTATGTTGAGAACAAGATCAGAGTTTTTCAAGACACTTTTTGTAACAGTCTTATTTATGCTGGGTGTTGCATTGCAATCCGCTGATGCATTCGCTGATAATGGTTACGGCAAGCAAAAAGTCGTCTATCACGTTAATTATGATGATCCAAAAAAGCAGGCCGGTGCGCTCAGAAACATACAAAATCACATCAATGCTGTCGGTAAGGACAATCTGGATATCAAGGTGGTATTGCATGGTAACGGTCTTGCCATGTTGCTCGAGCCAGATTCACTGGAAAAACTGACAAAGTTCAAGCATGCCAATGCAGACGAGACAATGACGGCAAAAATTGACGGGCTAAAAAATCAGGGTGTTTCATTTCAGGTTTGCGATAATACCGTGCGCGGGCGCAAAGTGGATGTGCAAACTGATCTCTACAATGTCAGCCAGGATGATATCGTTCCAAGCGGTGTAGCGGAAGTTGCCGCTTTGCAGCAGAAAGGTTATGTGTACATCAAGCCGTAAGTATGTCTGGCGCGACAGCGCCAGACATACTTGAACAGACAGACTGATCTCTGTTCATGATTAGTGGGTCATGAGTATGTCAGCATGATCTGTTTATTGTCGATCTCTACCCAGATCTTTTGACATAGCCGTCTCCTGCAGTTTCTGGGGTTTGGTAACTACCAGATTAGCACTCCTGCAGGGGCGTGCTACAGGAGGCTGGCTATATGATCTTCAGATTATCGACCAACCTTTCACATTGGTCAAAAATCAATCCCATCACCTTTTTGGTCACCTTTTTGTGCTGCCTCAACAGGCGAGAAGTGCTCATCGCACCACGCTCACCTTGGCAGAATCCTTAGATTGAACGACGGCTTCACGGCCGGATTACACCGACCTACCTGCCGGGACAAAGACACGGTAAAATCCGCAATTAAAAGGCGTGCAGGGTCTGCTGCAGCGCTGCGCCGACAAGGCAGGCGTGGGTGATATGCACCTGAACGACTTCGACGCCAAAGCGATTACCGACGCGAAAAAACAGGGCAAGGACCCGTAGGCGCTGGCCGGTCACGCTGCAGAAGCGCAGAATACGCTATCTGCGCGATAAGGGAATTCCGCTGGTATACAGCCCGAGGTTAAGCCAATAACGCAAATTATTAGACAATAAAAACATAAGCGTTTGAATGGAAACGACTAAATCACATACGCCGATGATGCAGCAGTATCTTCGCATCAAGGCGGACTACCCTGACACCTTACTGTTTTATCGCATGGGTGATTTTTTGTGAGCTGTTCTTTGATGATGCTCGCAAGGCCGCCAGGCTGCTCGACATCACCTTGACAGCACGCGGACAATCGGCCGGACAACCCATCCCGATGGCTGTCGTCGGCCTGCATCATAAATACCGCCGCACCGTCTGACACACGGTCACAACGCCCCATATCCTGTACGCCACAACGGGCTGCAAGCTGTTGGCTCACCGCACCTCCGATTGAGCTCAAGGTCTCACATTCAGCGCACTAAGCCATTTATTTGCCACTTTCGGTCA
>JABDQW010000295.1 GCA_013042055.1 Gammaproteobacteria bacterium
ATCCCATATCACCCCAGATAACCTGCAACGCTGTTACAAATGCAGCGCCTGCTGTTTCGGTGCGTAATATGCGCGGACCGAAGCTGATTCTTTTAAATCCGGCGTTGCAAGCAGCATCGATTTCTCGATCGGACAAACCGCCTTCCGGGCCACACAAGATCGAAACCGTGCCTGCGTATGGCCCTAGTGTCTTGATACCTTCGGTTGCGGCGGGATCCAACACCAACTTGCAAGCGCTGGTGTCGTCGTAGATGGCTTGGTCGAAAGGCGTTGCTCGATGCACTGAAGGTAACAAATTTCTGCCGCATTGTTCGCACGCGCTGATGGCAATTTGATGCCAACGTTCCAGCTTTTTCCCGACGCGGCTGGATTTGATACTCGCAGACCGTTCACAGATGACTGGAATTATCTCGTCAATGCCCGCTTCAGTGGTTTTCTGGATTGTTGTATCCATATGTTCACCACGCGAAATGCCCTGGAGCAGGTTTATTTTCAGCGGCGACGCACGATTAATATCGGTGTAATCGTGAACACCAAGTTGGGTAGCTTTGGGATTTTCGTCGAGCAGAACAGCTGAATACTCACCGCCTTTGCCGTTGAATACGGTTACCGCGGTTTTTACTTTATACCTTAGCACGCGTATCAGATGATGCGATGCGGTCGCGCTTAGTCTAAGCGATTCGCCTACGCTGATATTACCCGGACAATAGACTCGTGCGTTTCGCAATGTCGCATACCAGAATCAGCGAATTGTATGATGTTGTTCAGAGTTGCTCTTATGCTGGCACCTGCGCGCTGAACGATACATCATTGCGTCAATCAATCAGAGCTCGAGTCTGCGCCATATCTCGTTAGTGGCTTTTGACTGGTTGAGCGTATAAAAATGAAGGCCTGGCGCGCCAGACTCGAGCAAGCGTGAACACAGGCTGGTGACGATATCGGCACCAAAAGCGAATAAGCTGTCAGCATCGTCTTGGTAGGCCTCTAGCTGTTTGCGAATCCAGCGGGGTATGTCAGCGCCGCAGTTGTCCGAGAATCGTACTAGTCCTTTGAAATTGGTAATTGGCATAACACCGGGCACGATCGGGACCGCAAGATTGGCTTTCTCGCAATTATCGATGAAATGCAGATAGGCATCAATATTGTAGAAATACTGAGTGATAGCGGAGTCAGCGCCGGCCTTAACCTTGCGTTTAAAATACTCGAAGTCCGACTGCGGAGAGATTGATTCCGGATGGTACTCGGGATAAGCGGCCACCTCGATGTGAAAGTGTTCTCCTGTTTCATTGCGGATAAACTCGACCAGTTCACTGGCATGTTTGAAACTGCTTCTGGCCGCACCATCTCCCGGTCTATCGCCCCGCAAGGTTACCAGCCGGGTTACACCTCTGGCGATGTAGTGGTCGAGCAGCTGCCTGATTTGTTCACGGTTTGAGCCGATACATGAGATGTGTGGTGCTACCACGGCATTCTGCATGCTGAGCTGGTCAACGGTCTCCAAGGTGCGGTCCCGGCTCGAACCGCCCGCGCCGAAAGTAACGGAGTAAAACGCGGGTTGCATGCATGTATCGAGTTGCTTCAAAGTCAGCAGCAGTTTTTCCATTCCAGCTTCAGTCTTGGGCGGGAAGAACTCGCAACTATAGACGTTGCCGGCATCCGAGGAAGATTTCATCAATATCACAAGCCTACGAAGATCGAGCTAGCCCGCATTTCTCACCAGGATCACGGGAGCAGGCGCAGGATGGAGCCCGCCTCTCTTACCAGATGAACGAGCCCTCACTTGATCTTTGAATCCACAAAGCATTTTACTCAGTCGGAAATACACAAGATTATTCCACTCCTTCGCAAAATCCTTCGTGGCTCCAAATCTCGGCGTGATCATCTCGTCCCCTGGTAAGACAGGCGGGCTGGTATTCGCAAGCGCCGCTCTGGAGCGAAAAGCGTAGCAATAGCTACGGTTTGAGTGTAGAGCAAGCCTACGGGCACGAAGACCAGCCTGAACAGTGATAGGCCTGCTTGAATAACGCACTGTTTTATTGATCATATCCGATTTACTCCAATAGGGCAGAGCTTCACCAGTGTTCTCCGCCGCCTGGTGAGAAATGCGGGCTCGGGTGCCGTCGTGCATCACCCTGGGTCGGCTGTTAATAACGATAGTGTTCAGGTTTGTATGGACCGTACACCGGAACATTGATGTAATCAGCCTGTTCCTGGCTCAGCATTGTCAGATCGGCGCCGATTTTTTGCAGGTGCAATCGGGCAACTTTCTCATCCAGTATTTTAGGTAAAACGTATACCTTGTTCTCGTATTCGTCGGCGTTAGTGAAGAATTCGATCTGAGCCATGACCTGATTGGTGAATGATGCAGACATGACAAAACTCGGATGTCCGGTGGCGCAACCCAGGTTGACCAAGCGGCCTTTGGCAAGAACGATGATGCGTTTTCCATCCGGGAAAATCACATGGTCAACTTGTGGTTTGATCTCTTCCCACTGGTATTTTTCCAGAGATGCAATGTCGATCTCTGAATCAAAGTGGCCGATATTGCAGACGATGGCTTCGTTTTTCATAGCAGCCATATGGTCATGATCGATAACACTGACGTTGCCGGTTGTGGTCACGAAAATGTCTCCCAGCGCGGCGGCTTGATCCATGTTGACGACACGATAGCCTTCCATTGCAGCTTGCAGTGCACAGATCGGGTCGATCTCAGTGATCCAAACCGTAGCGCCCATGCCGCGAAAAGCTTGGGCACAGCCTTTGCCAACATCACCATAACCCAATACCACACAGGTCTTTCCGGCGATCATGACATCGGTAGCGCGCTTGATACCGTCGAGTAGCGATTCCCGGCATCCGTACAGATTGTCGAATTTTGATTTGGTCACTGAGTCATTGACGTTCATGGCAGGGAACATCAGCTCACCAGTTTGTTGCATCTGGTACAGGCGATGAACACCGGTGGTCGTTTCTTCGGTCACGCCTTTTACACTTTCAGCAATTCGGGTCCATTTATCAGCACCGTTTGTGATTGTGCGTTTGATTAGATTTAGAATCGCTTTCCATTCTTCGTTGTCGCTATCCTGTGCATCAGGAACGGCACCCGCTCTCTCATATTCGGCACCCTTGTGTACCAACAGCGTAGCATCGCCGCCGTCATCGAGAATCATATTGGGTGCGCCACCGTCGGGCCATGTCAGTGCCTGTTCGGTACACCACCAGTATTCCTCAATGGTTTCGCCTTTCCAGGCGAATACGGGAATGCCTTGAGCGGCGATGGCAGCAGCTGCCTGATCCTGAGTCGAGAAGATGTTGCACGATGCCCACCGAACTTCAGCGCCCAGAGCAACCAGGGTTTCGATCAAGACCGCGGTCTGGATGGTCATGTGCAGGCTGCCGGTAATGCGGGCGCCCTGCAGCGGTTTTTGCTCACCGTATTCCTCGCGCAGTGCCATAAGGCCAGGCATTTCTGTTTCTGCGATTGAAATTTCTTTGCGGCCCCAATCGGCCAAGGCAAGGTCAGCAACCTTGTAATCAGTGAAGTTGTTTTCAATGACGGCATTCATAGCTCATCTCCTAAAGTTTATTAAGAAATGAGCGCCGTTATTGCTATCTGAGCCTGACCCGACCAACTGATTCAAGTAGTCGGGCTGCAGCGCCCCTCAGAATTAAATAAAGTGAGTATAGCCTAAGCTGACTCGAAATCACATTGACCCGGTTCGTGCTTACAGCCCGGCTGCCTCTTTCAATGCGGCCGCTTTGTCCGTTTTTTCCCAGCTGAATTCTGGCTCTTCACGTCCGAAATGTCCGTAAGCAGCAGTTTTTTCGTAGATCGGACGCAATAAGTCGAGCATCTTGATCAGACCTTTAGGTTTGAGATCAAAATGTTCGCGTATTAGTTCAACAATCTTATTATCAGCGATCTTGCCGCTACCGAATGTTTCCACGGATATTGATGTCGGCTCTGCCACACCGATGGCATAGGACACTTGAATTTCACATTTGTCGGCGAGACCAGCCGCGACGATGTTTTTGGCGACGTAGCGTCCGGCGTAGGCTGCTGAGCGGTCGACTTTCGATGGATCCTTGCCGGAAAAGGCGCCACCGCCGTGTCGTGCCGTACCGCCGTAGGTGTCAACAATAATCTTGCGACCGGTCAATCCGCAGTCTCCAACCGGGCCGCCAACGACAAATTTTCCAGTGGGATTGATATGGATGTTTTCCTGAGGGCATTGATTCAGCCATTCGGCCGGCAACACCGGTTTGATTATTTCGTCCATCACAGCTTCACGCAGAATTTTATATTGAATTTCGGGTTCATGCTGCGTCGATAGAACAATGGCATCGATGCCGACGGGTTTTCCGTCCTCGTACTTGAGTGTGACCTGGCTTTTTGCGTCCGGTCGCAACCATGGCAGGGTACCATTCTTGCGCATGGTCGCCTGACGTTTTACCAGTCTGTGGGCATAGGTAATCGGTGCTGGCATTAGTACATCCGTTTCCGTGCAGGCGAATCCAAACATCAGCCCCTGGTCACCAGCACCCTGTTCGTGTTCGCCGGATTCATCGACGCCCATAGCGATATCTGCAGATTGCTTATCGATGGAAGTCAGCACAGCACAGGATTCCCAGTCAAAGCCCATATCCGAATGGTTGTAGCCAATTTCTCTGACGGTGGTGCGTACCACATCTTGCATGTCGACCCAGGCTTCGGTGGTGATTTCGCCGGAGATGATGACCATGCCGGTGTTGACCATGGTTTCGCAGGCAACACGCGCGCGAGTGTCCTGTTTTAAGATCGCATCGAGAATTGCGTCCGAGATCTGGTCGGCAACCTTATCCGGATGACCTTCAGAAACCGATTCGGATGTGAATAAGTATTCGCTCATAATAGTACCTGCTTTGTGGCCTTAAAAAAGGCAATAAAAAAACCCGTCTAAGCACGGCTTTGGACGGGTTTTCGATAATATTATTATCGCAACTCGCTTTAGCTGTACTTGTTAAGCGCCCGCAATCTGAGTCAAATTGGCGCGTGACTGCGAGGATTATGCAGTATTAAGGTTGCTTGTCAACATCAAGAGCCGTTTTACTTTAGAGGCGCATGTGCCTCACAGCCGATTGGCTTCTTAACCGCAAAGGCGCGGGGACGCAGAGAGTGCTTTATATTTTTTTAAAGATGCAATTCTAGTCGCGAACATGAGCGATTCGAAACCATGATGTGGTGACGAATTCCGTTCGATATACGTTTTCCTTATTGCATTGGCTTTGGCGGTGCGCATCGTTGATCTACTATATAATCGGCCTAAAACCCTGGATAAACCCAATGCAATCTGGCATCTGCATTTATCGGCAATACAAGCTGACGACATTAGCCACACTACTTGTCGTACTGCTTAGCTGCAGCCGTGCTGCACCCGTTTGGGCCAGCGAAGCGACCGATAGCGTTTTCAATAATACGCTACGGCCCAAGATCGCACTGGTACTCAGTGGTGGCGGTGCCAGAGGCTTTGCTCACATCGGAGTCTTGAAAAAAATCGAAGAACTCCGTATCCCGATCGATATCGTCGTCGGCACCAGCATGGGATCCATCGTAGGTGGACTGTACGCGATTGGCTTGTCACCCGATGAAATTGAAAACGGCGTCAGGAGCATCGACTGGGAACAGGTGTTTAATGACTTTGCAAAGCGGGATTTTCGCTCGTTTCGCAGGAAAACCGATGATTACCTGTTTACCAGCGCCAACCGTGTCGGCGTCAGCCGTGACGGCGTAAAACTATCGCCCGGCCTGATCGAAGGCCAGCAGATCGAACTCGCGCTCGACCGCCTCGCTTACCCTGGCTTTCATATTACCGACTTCGACGAACTGCATATACCGTTCCGTGCGATCGCAACCGATATCGAAACTGGCGACGCCATTGTCCTTGGCGAAGGCAACCTGGCGAAAGCCATGCGCGCCAGCATGTCCATTCCCGCGGCACTGCCCCCGGTCAAGCACGAAGGCAAGCTGCTGGTTGATGGCGGCATCGGTAACAACATACCGATCGACGTCGCCCGGGATATGGGCGCCGATATCTTTATCGTCGTTGACGTCAGTGCCCCGCTCGCGGATCAGGAGGACCTGGAATCCAGTATCGGTATCACTTCCCAGTTGACGACGATACTGACCCGGCGTGTGGCTGACCAGCAGCTGCAGTCACTGACAGATGGCGATGTGGTGATCGTTCCTGGGCGCGAGGACCTGGGCTCATCAAGCTTCCTCGAATATGCCCAGCTGATTCAGGCAGGCCTGGAAGCCGCAGAAGAAAAACATCAACAACTCCAGACCTTGTCTTTAACTGCCGGGCAATATCGCATCTATAAATCCGGATTGCCGGTTGTTGCCAGACGAAAACCGGTCATCGATTTCATCGAAATTAAAAATCAGACCCGTCTGCAAGATGACATCCTGGCGCTGATCATCAGCCAAACTATCGGTGAACCATTGGATGTGCTGCAACTGGAGCGTGACCTGCAAGTAATCTACGGCCTGGACCTGTCCAGCTCGGTCGTCTACGGCCTCGAGGAACGGGACGGTAAAACAGGCTTGATCGTCTATATCCGCAAACGGGAATGGGCGCCGACTTATCTCAATCTGGGCTTCACGTTGCGCTCCGAGTTCGAAGTCGGATCCACCGCCACTATTGACCTGGTTTACACCAATCCCACGATCAACAGCTTGGGCGGAGAATTTCGCGCGACCGTGGCGGGCGGCAGCGAACCCCGTTTAATGCTTGACGTGTATCAGCCGCTGGACAAACGTTTTAATTACTTTGTGACCGGCGATGCGGGCTTTGTCAGCTACATTTTTCCGATTACCGACAACAGCAACAATGTCGACCTGTTGCAGCGATTCGAAAGAAGCTTTGTCAGCCTGGCTGCCGGCAGAATATTCCGGCAGAACACCGAACTGCGTCTTTCGCTGTTCAGGGCCGACGGTCATACCGAAACGCTGGTTGGCCTACAGCCCGCGACTGATCCGGATTTTGACGAGGGCGGTTACAAAATACGGCTGTTGCACGACACGCTGGATAATGTCGATTTCCCGCGCTCGGGCGCCCACGGCAGGCTTGAGTGGTCCGCCAACCGCGAAGACCTTGGCGCCGATTTCGATTATGACCAGGTGCGCTTTTCACTGGCGGGCGCCGGAACCTGGCGCCGGTATACCGTCTTTGGGCGCAGTATCATCGAAACCACGCTGGACGAAAACGCGCCGAACAATGCACTGTTCAGGCACGGCGGTTTCCTCAATCTGTCCGGATTCCTGAACCGGCAACTGGCCGGCCAGCATTTCGGCCTGCTCGAAGCCGCATTCTATCGCCGCCTGGGCAACATCACACTGTTACCGATGTACGCCGGTTTCTCGCTGGAAACCGGAAACGTATGGGATGACCGGGATCAGATCAGCGTGGACAACACGGTTCTGGCCGGCAGCGTCTTTGTCGGCGCTAATACCATCCTGGGCCCGCTATACGTTGCCTGCGGCTTGAATGACGCGGATTCCTCGACGATATACCTGTACCTGGGCAGGCAATGGTCGATCGATTGAATGCGAAATATTTCTTACCGCAGAGACGCAGACATGCCGAGGTCTTTTCGCACGGTGTTTTTAGTCCGCAAATGAACGCGAATGAACGCGAATAGTTGATGTGTAGTGATAGCAGAACCGGTAACACTTGTTCATATCTGCATTTCGCCCACACGAAGCGTTCTTGATATGAAGATCATTTTCCGGGTAGGAAGCGCACAATGCGTTACCCCGCCTTCGAACATCAGCGTTCGTTTGCGGACTAAAAACCTCTGCGGTAAAAACATCCTTAGTCTTTGCGTTCTTTGCGGTGAAAATAACTAGCCCGCATTTCTCACCAGGCAGCGCTTACGAACACGAATCCTGCGCCTGCTCCCGTGATCCTGGTGAGAAATGCGGGCTAGAAAAGCTGCTCGGGGATCGGCGTTTCCGTCTCGTCTGGATCCAACGGGCCTTCAGTCGCAACTGCTCTGGCGACAGGCGCGTTCTCGCTCCTGAACATCTCAAACAGCGTATCCACATCCTGCTCTGTCGCAGGCGCACCAGTTTTGGCGTTAATTTTCACGGTAACCAATCCCTTGGGACGTTTAAGCTGCTTTTGCGGTTTACCGGCGAGCGCCGTTTTCATGAATTCAATCCATAATGGTAAGGCCGCACTTGAACCAGCTTCTTTGTTGCCCAATGGCTTGAGTTGGTCAAAGCCAACCCAGGTAATCGCAACCAGATCCGGATTGTAGCCATTGAACCATGCGTCACGCTGATCATTGGTCGTACCGGTCTTACCCGCAATATCGTTCCGACCCAGTGATCTTGCCCTTACGCCGGTACCCTTGCGAATCACGTCCTGCAGAATGGAGTTTATTAGATAAACCAAACGGGGCTCTAGTGTCTGTTCTGCCTGCTTTGGCAGCTTTTCCAAGGCATCCTCAACATCTGCAGCCGGACTTTGTTGCCAACGTCGCTCAGAGAGCACACAAGGTACGCAGGCGACCACAGGATCCGCTTCGTACAATACTGTACCGTCCGCATCCTCAATGCGTTGAATCACATAAGGATCAATCAGGTAACCACCATTGGCAAAAACAGCATACCCGCGTGCTTGCTGTAATGGGCTGACATCGGCACTGCCGAGTGCAAGCGAGAGATCACGAGGCAGTTCGTTTTCGTCAAAGCCAAAGTTGGCGAGATAACGTATGGCATGCCGAATACCGACGGATTTCAGCACCCTGATCGACACCAGATTACGCGATTTATACAAGGCCTTACGAAATCGAGTCGGCCCGAAAAACTTACCGCTGTAGTTCTCTGGTCTCCAACTCGCTTCCAATGCATCGTCCTCGAACACGACCGGCGCATCGTTCACCAGGGTCGCCGGGGTGAATGATTTCTCGAGAGCAGACGCATAAATATACGGCTTAAAGCCGGAACCTGCTTGCCTTTTTGCCTGCACTGCTCGGTTGAATTTACTGTGCCGAAAATTGAATCCTCCGGTTAATGCCTTGATTGCACCGTCATTGGATGAAAGGGCAACCAAAGCACCCTGAATCTCCGGTACCTGACCCAGCTCCCATTCCCCGCTTGCGTTCTGCACGACCCAGATGACATCGCCCGGCTGGAGTATTTTGTCCGGGGTTTTTGGGGCCTCGCCAATGCGATTGACGCTGATATACGGTCTGGCCCACTTCAATCCAGCCAGTTTAATCACCGCCTGTTCGCCATCTTTTAACACAACATTGACTTGTTGTTCGGTCGTTGTGCGTTGCTCTGCCGTATTCTTGTCGTTGGCCTGCTTTTCGCCTTCCGTAGTTGCTGGTACTGGCACGGTCACGGTTTCGATCGACGTTACAATGGCCGGTTTGAATTTTCCGTAATTACGATCATCCTCGATGTGCAGATGGAGCTCATCAGCCGGCTCGTCTTCATAGACTTGGACATGCCGTATGACACCGCGATAACCATGGCGGCGATCGTAAGCAACGAGGCCATTCCACAAGCTATTATTAGCCGCTTCCTGCATCACGTCGTCCACAGTCGTATAGACTCGCAAGCCACGCGTGTACGCCTCATCGCCAAATTGGGAAACAATTTGAACGCGTACCATTTCATTTATATAAGGTGCGTTAATCTGAACGCGCCCTTTATGGAGCGCCGCGGTAACAGCTTCCTCGCGAGCGCTCTTGAATTCTTCCTTGGTAATGTAATCAAGATCCCGCATACGTGCCAATACGTAGTTTCTACGAGAGGTGGCACGTTCAGGGTTGATAATAGGATTGTAACGTGAAGGCGCTTTGGGCAAGCCAGCGATCATGGCTATCTGGGGAAGTGTCAATTCGTCAAGTGTGGCGCCGTAGTAAATCTGAGCAGCAGCAGCCACGCCGTATGAACGGTTACCGAGGTAGATTTTATTGAGATACAATTCAAGAATCTTTTCTTTACTGAGTTCCCGCTCAATTTTGAGTGCGAGAAAGATTTCACTCAACTTGCGTGTATAGGTTTTCTCTCTACTCAGGTAAAAGTTTCGCGCAAGCTGCATAGTGATCGTACTACCACCCTGACCACGCTCACCTGTTGTAATCAAATTGATTATGGCACGCAAGATACCCTGATAATCCACACCAGGATGCTCAAAAAAGCGGTCATCCTCAGCAGAAAGGAACGCCTGTTTCAACCGGTCTGGAATGTCATCAAGCGATTTTGGGCTTCTTCTTTTTTCACCGAATTCACCCATTAGCGAGCCATCACTGCTATATATGCGGAGAGGGACCTGCAGCCTGACATCACTCAATCCTTCGATAGATGGCAACTGAGGACTCAGGTATAGATACAGGCCAGCGATTGCAATGGCTGACACAGTGAACAAAACCAACGCAAATATGATTCCGGTTTTGAGTAATCTGAGAAGCATATTCACAATTGTCAGTCCATAGGGCTTGTATAGATCGAAGGAAGATAATTATAGACATTTGTATCTTTAATAGCGATATTAATTAATACGCCAGCAACTAGTAATTTTCAATACTTACGTCTATATTCAAATAAAAAATCACTAAACCTTTTTCAAGTACTACCTTAATAACAAGTGCATTAGGGGATAATGACGTGTCTCTGCTGAGTCGCAAGAAACCGGTTATTCTGGGGCTAGATATCAGTTCAACTTCAGTTAAACTGCTCGAACTCGAACAGGATGGGAATAACTACATAGTCAAAAGTCTGGCAGTGGAACCTCTGCCCGATAATGCCGTAGTTGAAAAGAATTTTCAGGATGTCGGCGCGATCGGCGAGACCATCCAGAAAGCAGTAAAACGTTCGGGCACTAAAGCCAAAATGGCGGCAGTCGCCGTCGCTGGGTCTGCGGTTATCACCAAGATCATCAATATGCCAGCGAATTTGAGCGAGAATGAACTGGAGCAGCAGATTCAGCTCGAAGCTGACCAGTATATCCCCTATCCGCTGGAAGAAATCAATCTCGATTTTGAAGTCATTGGTCCGACTGCTAATAATCCGGATTCGGTCGATGTATTGCTTGCCGCATCACGTAGCGAAAACGTAGAAAATCGTACCGATGCGCTGGATATCGGCGGTTTAAAGGCAAAAATTGTCGATGTGGAAGCGTACACAGTTGAGAATGTCGCTCCATTACTCACCGCGCAGATGGAAGACAGCGGTAAAGATAAAATCATCGCCGTTATTGACATTGGCGCCACCATGACCAGCCTCAATGTGATGGAGAACGGCAACCTTATATACACGCGCGAACAGAATTTTGGCGGTAAACAGCTGACCGAGGAAATCATGCGACGTTACGGTCTTGCCTACGAAGAGGCCGGACGCCTCAAGAAGAGTGGTGGTTTACCCGACAACTATATTCCAGAGGTGCTTGAGCCTTTCAAGGAAACCATAGCCCAGCAGGTTAGCCGATTCCTTCAGTTTTTCTATACTTCTGGTCAGCATAATTCAGTCGATTTGATTGCGCTCGCAGGTGGTTGTGCCTCGATTCCGGCAATCGACGAATTAGTCGAATCTCAACTGGGTGTCAAAACGGTAATTGCCAATCCATTTGCCAACATGTCACTGTCATCGAAAGTGAATCCCCAGGCGCTCAGTAAAGATGCTCCTTCGTTGATGATTGCGTGCGGACTCGCATTGAGGAGTTTTGATTAAATGGCCAATATCAACTTATTACCCTGGCGCGAAGAACTACGCAAAGAGAAAACGCAGCAGTTTGCCACAATCACCGGGTTCTCGTTAATCTTAACCGTCTGTGTGATTGCTGCGATCCATTTCACAATCGACAGCCAGATAACGCATCAGCAAAGACGAAACAAAGTCTTGAACGATGAAATCACACGTCTGGATGTGGCATTGAAAGAAATCGAGGGGCTGGAAGAAACAAAGGAAAAGCTGCTGTCGCGCATGGACATAATACAGTCTCTGCAGCAAAAAAGACCACAGATTGTCCACTTGTTTGACGAGATCGTGCGAACGATACCCGAAGGTATTTATTTAACAGGGATAAAGCAGAACGGTAATTCCATCAACATCAATGGCGTCGCAGAATCGAATGGTCGTGTGTCCGCTTATATGCGTAATATTGATACCTCCGACTGGATGTCTACGCCCAAGTTAACGGTGATTGAAAGTAAGAAAGGCACACTTAGGAGCAGCGATTTCGTACTGCAGACATCGCAGTCGAGCCCGAAGTCAGATGAGGAGGAACAGAGCTAATGGCATTCTCCTTAGAGGACATGAATGAACTTGACATAAACGATCTCAAGCGGATCGGTACTGCACCGGCCGCGGTAAGAGTTATATTGATTATCATCCTGTGTATTCTGGTTGTAGTGGCTGGATACTTCATGGTTATCACCCCTAGAATGGAGGAGCTGAAAAAAGCCGAGAAAGAGGAATCCAGCCTCAGAAGGACTTTCGATGAAAAAGCGCAGAAAGCGGCAAATCTCGATGCCTACAAGCAACAACTCGATGAGATGCGTCAGTCATTTGGCGCATTGCTGAGACAGTTGCCCAATAAAACAGAAATTGAGACCCTGTTGACCGATATTTCGCAAACAGGTATATCGAGCGGCCTTGAAATCGATCTGTTCAAACCGGAAGGCCTAATCCTCAAAGATTTCTATGCCGAATATCCCATTAAGTTAAAAGTGACCGGCCGTTACCATGAGTTTGCACAGTTCGTCAGTGGTGTGGCTGCGCTACCCCGAATAGTAACCTTGAAAGATATCGAAATTCTACCTGCAGGAGAAAAATCCGGTGTTAGGCTTTCGATGGAATTGACAGCAGTCACCTATCAGTATCTGGATGAAGACGAAGCTGAGCTGGAGGAGCAATAACATGGTCAAGTATGTTAAACACAACGCGATCCTGTTAGTGGTTATCTCAAGTTCGGCGCTCATTGGATGTAGCCAGGACGTCTCTGATCTATACACGTATATCGAACAGCAAAAGGCAGCCCATGTCGGCAGTGTCAAGCCCATCCCCCAGTTCAAGCCATATGAGAGCTTCACTTACTCCGCGTATGATTTAAGGGACCCGTTCGAAGCCTCTATCGATCTCGAAGAAGAAGAAAACAAAGAAGATTTGCTCAGCCCGGACAGATCCAGGCCAAGACAACCCCTCGAAGCATTTCCTCTGGATACCTTGCGCATGGTGGGCGTACTAGAACAAGGAGAAAACCTGTGGGGTCTGATTGAAGATCCTAAAAAAGTTGTACATCGGATTCAGGTAGGCAATTACATGGGACAAAACGAGGGCGCCATCACTGGCATTAGTGAGGGCGAAATATTTTTAGTTGAAGTTATTTCCGATGGTGTGGGTGGCTATATCGAACGCAATGCCTCCATTGCTATAGGCCGGGAATAGAAAAGCGGAGCTTGAGATGAGTACGATAACCATGGGGACATCCCGTAGAATAAAAACAAAAATGCCGGGAATCAGCAGGCTGCTTCTGCTTGTTATGGTTCTATTCAACATCGCTGTCGCCAGCGCAGCTCAAAATTCGCTTGAGTCTGTCACATACTCGACGCTACCCGGTAATCGCTTGCAGATCGTAATCGGCATGAGTCAGGAGACATCGAAACCGCTCAGCTTCACCATCGACAATCCGGCTCGCATAGCTTTTGATTTCGCCAACACAACCAGTAAGCTGCCAAAGCGTTCGCAACCGATCGGCGTAGGCATCGCACAGTCGATCACGGCAATTACCGCCAAAGACAAAACACGTGTCATCCTGAACCTGACCGAGGTCGTCCCCTACTCAGTCAACACCGAGGGTAACAATGTTTTAATTACGCTCGACAGCGAATCAACCAGCAACCTGTTTATTGCAGACGCCGGCGCAGCAGCTATTCCAGCAACCGCCTCACAACGTTTCGATGACCAGTTGAGAGGTGTCAGCAACATTGATTTCCGGCGCGGCGAAAACGGCGAAGGCCGCGTGGTTGTTACCCTGACAGAAACCAATATCCCCTTGGATATCAACGAGGAGTTTGGCAAGGTTGTCGTAAAATTCCTCAGCTCCAAGCTGCCCGATCGGCTGCGCCGGACGCTTGATGTGCTCGATTTTGCGACACCGGTGAAATCCATCAGCAGCTTTGAACAGGATGGCACCGTCCGCGTCGAAATCGAACCGGTTAGTCGCGATTTCGAGCATGTTTCCTATCAAGCTAATAATATCTTTACCATCGAGTTCAAACCAATCAGCAAGAAAGAACTGGACGCAAAGATCAGGGACAAATTTGGTTATACCGGTGACCGCCTGTCTCTGAACTTCCAGGATATTCCGGTACGCGCTGTACTGCAGTTGATCGCGGACTTCACCGGACTCAATGTCGTTGTCAGCGACTCGGTCGATGGTAACCTGACATTGCGCCTGCAGAATGTGCCTTGGGATCAGGCGCTGGACATCATCCTCAAATCGAAGGGCCTATCCAAGCGCGAATCCGGCAACGTCATGCTGATCGCACCGAGCGAAGAGATTGCTGCACAGGAAAAAATCGATCTTGAAGCCGCACAGGCGATCACTGAACTGGCGCCGATACGCACCGCATTCTTTACGATCAACTTTGCCAAAGTGACCGAGCTAGAGCCCTTGTTCAGCGGTGGTGATGGCGAAGAGGAAGCGGCTGGACTGCTTTCCACTCGCGGCAGCGTGATCATCGACGAACGCACCAATACCCTGATCGTAAAAGATACCGACGAAGTCGTCTCCGAAATCAGAAAGATCCTTGCCGAGCTGGACATCCCGGTACGTCAGGTGATGATTTCATCACGTATCGTCATTGCGCAAGACGATTTCACCCGTGAACTGGGGAATCGCTTTGGCTTTACGCGATCCGACACTTTCGGTAGTGACGGCCTCTACAACACCAGCGGCACAGTAGAGTCGACTGATGTCATGACCAGTAGCAACTTTGAAAATCTGGCAAACACCGGTCAGCCGTTTCCGACGGAAGTGCCGTTCGGCACCGCAGACCGCTTCAACGTCAACTTGCCGACATCGGGTCTGGCGACAGGTAGCCTCGCGTTCTCGATCCTGAAAGGCAGTTCGCTGATCGACCTTGAGCTGTCAGCGCTGCAGGCAGAAAACCAGGGCGAGATCATCTCCAGCCCGCGGGTGGTTACAGCGGACAGGCACGAAGCCTTTATCGAGCAGGGTGTCGAAATTCCCTATCTTTCGGCGACCTCCAGTGGCGCAACCCAGGTCGAGTTCAAGAAAGCGGTACTGAGCATCAAGGTGACGCCCCAGATCACACCCGATGATCGCATCATCATGGATCTGCAAGTGAACAAGGACGCGGTGGGCGAAGTCTTCGCCGGTATCCCCAGTATCGATACCCGCGAAGTCGATACCCAGGTTCTGGTCAATAACGGTGACACCATCGTGCTAGGGGGTATCTACGAGCAGATTACCCGCGATGAAGTCGACAAGGTGCCCCTGCTTGGTGACATTCCGGTGCTGGGATATTTGTTCAAGCATACCCTCGAGAGTGATGAAAAAGCGGAGCTGCTGATATTTGTCACACCTAAAATCCTGAAAGATACGTTGTCTCTATAATATTTTGGGAAAGGTGAACCCGATGAACAAATACAAGCGAACACTGGTGGCAATGATTGGCGCGTCATCGGTGATTTTGGCCGGCTGCAGCGAAGATAGTTTTGAAGCATACGAGACTGCAGGCGCGACCAGCGTCACATCCAATCCAGGCACCATTTCACAGAAACACTTCTCTCTGCTTGCGGATGAGCCTGCGCCCACAGTGATCGACCCGGCTGACGGCAGTTTCACTAGAACGGACGTCGTTTTAACCATTAACATCGGTGATCGCGACAATCGCACCATCACCGACCCCCACACCGTTACCTTCGTAGCCGAATACGGCCTGATCAATCCAGCGTCATGTGACACCGGAACCGACGGTACCTGCTCGGTAACCTGGACCGCGATTTCGCGCCCCGATCCGGATGGCCCTGGCAGTGATTTAAATGTCACGATAACCGCTTACGCCATCGGTGAGGAGGAATTTTTCGACACCAACGGCAATGGTGTTTTCGACGACGAAGATGCCGGCTTCGAAGACCTCGAAGAGCCCTATGTGGACGCAGACGATGTCGATGCTAACGATATCGATGATCCCGAATACGACGGCGACGATGCTTTCACTCTCGGGGATGTAATCATCGATGTCGTCAGCATCAATGATCCCAGCGGGGAAAACGGCGAGCACGATTTTGGTGATGGCTTTTTTAATGGTACCGGTTGCACCCATTCGAGTCTGTGTTCGGTACGGCCGGTCATCACGGTCTGGGATGACATCATCCTCAGAATCAACGGCGGCGGCACATAACTCAGACGAACCTTTAGCCCGGATGTTGCACGCCTTCGTGCGACCTCCGGGTTAGTCTCTCACTGCGGTCGAGATGACAACATAGATTGATTCTCTGCGTCTCTGCGTCTTAGCGGTCACTTTTAGCTGATAGACGAAAAGATATCTGAAGTCCTAGCCCTGCGGGGCATTTCATTTCCAGGCACGATATAATATCCCGTTGCTGCAATCAGGGCGTTTTTCGGTATGCCAGAGGACAATAATATTTTTCTGATCGGACCGATGGGTGCCGGTAAAACCACCATTGGCAGGCAGCTGGCCCGTGAGTTGAACATGCCGTTTTATGACAGCGATCGATTCATTGAAGAGCGTACCGGTGCGAATATTCCGCTGATCTTTGATCTAGAGGGGGAAGACGGTTTCCGTAAACGCGAACAGGCGGCAATCGATCAACTTACCAGTATGCATAATATCGTGCTGGCGACTGGCGGTGGCGCCGTGTTGAGAGAGGTTAATCGCAAACATCTATCAGAACGCGGTACAGCATTTTATCTCTATTCAGACCTTAGATTTTTACTGGAAAGAACACGAAAAGACAAGAACAGGCCCTTGCTCCACGGCGACGAGGATCCCGAAGTCGTACTCAGACGACTGATGGAACAACGTGATCCGCTCTACCGTCAGACAGCGGATTACGTCATCGATACTGGTAAGAGCTCGATACGTGGCGTGATTAAAGCTATCATTGATTGCCTAGGCAAAAACAGCATAGACAGAAGCAAATAAAGCATGATCACCTTGACCGTCGACCTTGGCGAACGCAGTTACCCTATCTATATCGGTGAAAACCTGCTCGGTGACGATACCCTCTTGTCTGGACACGTTCCCGGCAAAAATGTCCTGGTTGTCAGCAACGAAACGGTTGCGCCGCTCTACCTGGATAATACGCTGAAAATGTTTTCCGGCAAGCACGTCGAGACCTGCATTCTGCCAGATGGCGAAGAATACAAGAATCTCGAAACCCTGAACACGATATATAATGTGCTACTGAGTAAGAAACTCGACCGTAATACTACGGTCATCGCCCTCGGTGGCGGCGTGATTGGGGACATGGCTGGATTTGCGGCGGCCAGCTATCAGCGTGGTGTTCACCTGATCCAGATACCAACAACACTGCTCGCTCAGGTGGATTCGTCGGTTGGCGGTAAAACTGCAGTCAATCATCCGCTGGGCAAAAATATGATTGGTGCGTTCTATCAGCCAAGAGCCGTGATTGCGGATATTACTACATTACGTACCCTGCCCGATCGAGAACTCAGTGCAGGCATGGCAGAAGTAATCAAATATGGTTTGATAAGGGATCTGCCCTTGTTCGGCTGGCTGCAGGCAAATATGAACAAACTAATGGAGCGTGATGCCGACGCGCTAGCCTATGCCATAGAGAGCTCCTGCCGCAACAAGGCCGAAGTGGTCGCCGCCGATGAGAAGGAGAGTGGGCAGCGCGCCCTGCTCAATTTGGGCCACACTTTTGGCCATGCTATTGAGGCAGGACTGGGATATGGCACTTGGCTTCACGGAGAGGCGGTGGCTACCGGTATGTGTATGGCGGCTAGAATGTCACTTCAGCTCGGCTGGATATCAGCGGATGATTTCGTGCAAATTACCAACATGATTGCACAGGCCAGACTACCAGTGAATGCTCCGATAGAACTCAGCATCGAACGTTTTATCGAATTAATGTCGGTGGACAAGAAAGTGGTCGATGGGGTGCTGCGTCTTGTGTTACTCAAGAATATCGGCCATGCTGTGATTACAAACGACTACTCCCGGGAACAACTGGTGGGTGCAATCCACAACAGTTATCCGGCCTGATACCGTCTTCGACCATGGAAAATCTCGCTCCTTACGCCTGCACCGATCACAATACCCGGGGACGCGTTCATCCCGAAGACCTACCCATTTACCGCAACCAATACCAACGCGACCGTGACCGCATCATCCATTCAGCTGCATTTCGCCGATTGGAATATAAAACCCAAGTCTTTGTGAATCATGAAGGTGACCTGTTTAGAACCCGACTGACGCATTCTCTTGAAGTCGCGCAGATAGCTCGCAGTATTGCGCGTGAGCTGCATTTGCATGAGGATCTAGCCGAGGCTATTGCGCTGTCACACGACCTTGGTCACACGCCTTTTGGGCACGCGGGGCAGACGGCCTTAAACAAATGCATGAGAGATTTTGGGGGGTTTGAACATAACCAGCAGTCACTTCGTGTCGTTGATTTTCTTGAAAAGAAATATGCGGAATTCGATGGTCTCAACCTGATGTTCGAAACTCGCGAGGGCATTCTCAAGCATTGTTCAGTCAAGCAGGCGCGTACACTGGGTGAAGTTGCGCAGCGCTTTGTAGATAAAACCCAGGCCAGTCTGGAAGCCCAGCTGGTGGACCTCTCCGATGAGACTGCCTACAGTAACCATGATGTTGATGATGGCCTGCGCTATGGACTGATTGCTTTTGACGATCTGCTAGAAATAAAACTATTTCGTGATCAATACGATAAAGTTGTCACAAAGTATCGCGACATCAACAACCGCCAAATGATCCATGAAGTCATTCGCAGGATGATCAATGTCATGGTCGTTGACCTCATTGACACCAGCCGAAACAATATTTCCACGGCCCAGCTTGAAACGTTGGATGATGTGCGCAATGAACCCAGACCGCTGATTGCATTCAGTGCAGAAATGATGGCGCTTATTCTCGAACTGAAACAGTTTCTGCGTCACCATCTCTACCAGCACTACCGCGTTCATCGCATGAGCAGAAAAGCCTACGACATATTAACGGCATTGTTCGATGCATTTGTTAACGATATTAAAATACTTCCTCCTGAACCCCGAGAGCAGTGCGAGGTGATGCAAAGTGAGCATGGCGATGAGGGTATTGCTCGCAGCGTTGCTGATTACATCGCAGGCATGACAGACCGCTACGCCATCGTCGAATACGAACGTATATTTAATCCTCGGCAACTGTCTTTCGTCAATCTGATTCCTTAAATCTAGTCAATGGGCGGCAGAATCCCACAATCATTCATTGATGATTTGATGGCACGCGCTGATATTGTTGATGTCATTAACGCACGTGTTCCTTTGAAAAAGAAAGGCCGTGAATACGGCGCATGCTGTCCGTTTCACAATGAAAAAACGCCTTCCTTTACCGTGAGTGAGAGTAAGCAGTTCTATCACTGTTTTGGCTGTGGCGCCCACGGTACCGCGATTGGCTTTCTAATGGAATACGAGCATCTCGACTTTGTAGATGCCGTTGAAACACTTGCAGCCGAGTATCAGATGGAGGTTCCTCGCGAACAATCACCCAACCAAGCCGTCATCGTCAAAGACCATAAACAAGCGTTATATGAAATGCTCGAACAGGCATCGAGTCTGTACCAACAACAATTACGCCGATCAGATAGAGCGGTTCAGTACCTGAAACAACGCGGCCTCAGTGGTGAAATCGCCAAAAAATATAGACTCGGTTACGCGCCCAAAGGCTGGAACTTTCTACTGGATAAGTTGGGTACCAAGCTTGATGACATCAGCAGCTTGAAGACGACAGGTATGGTCGTGGAAAAGTCTACCCAAAAGCGCTACGACCGCTTTAGAGACCGCATCATGTTCCCCATACTTGATCGCCGTGGTCGCACCATCGCCTTCGGTGGCCGCATCATCGATGAAGGTGAGCCCAAATACCTCAACTCCCCCGATACGCCTGTGTTCCATAAAGGCAACGAGCTTTATGGGTTTTATGAGGCGCGTCAGGCAGTTAGAAAGCTGGAACGTATTATAGTGGTAGAAGGTTATATGGACGTAGTAGCACTGGCTCAAAATGGAATCGAATATGCGGTCGCGTCACTAGGCACAGCGACAACAAAGGAGCAGATTCAGCAACTGTTCCGCACTGTCAATGAAATCATCTTTTGCTTTGATGGTGATCAGGCCGGCTACAAAGCCGCCTGGCGCGCACTCGAGCATACACTGCCTTTAGTTCGCGATGGCTTGGAAGCGAAGTTTCTATTTTTACCTACGGGTGAAGATCCAGACTCGCAGGTACGCAAAGAAGGCAAACAGGCGTTCCAGTCACGCCTGGAAAATGCAGTACCTTTATCTGAGTTTCTGTTTGAGCGCCTGCGCAAAGAAATCGATATCCATACGATGGATGGCAAGGCTCGATTTGCAAACAAAGCCAAGCCTTTACTGAAAATGCTCCAGGATGGCGTCTTCAGTGATCTGATGTATCAACGCCTGGCACAGCTGATCGGGGTTGGCGTTGACAAGCTAAAAGATAAGCAGGCCATAGCGGAAATTGAACAGCCAAAACAGCAACCGTCGGCAGCCTCTCGCCATCACCAACAGATCAAGCAAAATGCAACACGTGATGCCATCGCACTGTTGTTACAGTACCCCGAGTTGGCTATTGAAGTGGAGTTGCCTGAAACCTTCGCTAACTCAGCTCTGCAAGGCTTTCCTTTGCTGGCCGAGCTGCAGTACACGGCTAAGGCAAGTCCACAAATCACTTCCTCGGCCCTGTTAGAACGCTGGCGGAATAAAAAAGACTTTGAGATACTGCAAAAACTGATGCAGCGAAAAATATACGGTACCGAGGATAAGGCTAGACGTGTCAAGGTCTTTAGCGATGCGATAAAAAGTTTGATCGCGAAATACAACGATGCTCGATTTGAACAGCTCGAAAGCAAACTCAAGCAAGGCAAATTAAATAACGCTGAGCTGGAAGAGTACAAATCACTGCTAACCAGATGAGAGGGAATCTAGCCCGCATTTCTACGGTGCGCGATCTGTTATTGGTGATATTGCACGCTGGTTTCGTGGACGGTATCTACCAACACTGCGACATTATCTGGATCGATATGCGGCGTGATACCGTGACCCAGATTGAAGACATGGCCGCTGCCGCTACCAAAGTCTGCAAGAATATTGCCGACTTCACGCTGAATGGCTTCTGGTGTGGTTGCCATGACTGCGGGATCCATATTACCTTGCAGCGCGACATTGTCACCAATCAACCGTCTCGCATGTGCCATATTGACTGACCAGTCCAGACCAACAGCATCGCAGCCAGTCGCTGCCATATCGGTCAACCACAGCCCGCCGCCTTTGGTGAACAAGATGACGGGAATTTTGTGACCGTCGTTTTCTCGGATCAGCTGATCAACGATGCGTTGCATATAGGTCAGTGAAAATTCCCTATAGTGACGAGTTGTCAGTGCACCACCCCAGCTATCGAACA
>JABDQW010000301.1 GCA_013042055.1 Gammaproteobacteria bacterium
TGTTCCAATTCAGATAAGGTTGCCGGTGGGGCCAAACGCACTAATGGCTGGCCCGCTTCGACCAGATCACCATTGCGAACCAGAATCTCGCTGACGATGCCGCCTTCCAGATGCTGCACGTTCTGGATATAACCTGCTGGTACGACCTCGCCTCGCGTGGACGCGACTTCCTTTATCTTGGTTATGTGCGACCAGATCACTAATAGCACGATCAACGCGATACTGAAAATGATCGCGGTATTGACGATATGCGAGGGTAAGGTTTCTTCGAGCTGGATCGCCTGATTGAGATAGCGTGCCCGTGCCCGCGGAAGTCCGGCTTTTGTGTTGGCTGCAAAGACGATATTGTTTTCTTTCACGACAGGTTCTCCATCAGCTTTTCGACCACTGCGTCCGCAGGACCGGCGAGTTGTACCGAGCCTTGTTCGAGTAGAATGGCTTTATCGGCAAGGCGAATATGAGAAGGCCGGTGACTGACCATGACGATGGTGCGTTTACCTTTGAGCTTTTTCAGCTGTGTCATCAGCCGCTGGTCGCTTTCTTCGTCGAGTGATGCGCCGGGCTCATCCAGCAGTAAGATCTGTGCAGGATTGACGAATGCGCGTGCCATGGACAAACCGCGCAGAAAACCCGGCGGCTGGTGCTCAGACGTATTATCGCCGATGCGTGTTTCAAATCCGTCAGGGAGTTGCATTATGGCGTCGAGAATGCCGGCATGTTCAGCCGCGATACATAGTTCGTCGTCTGTTGCCAGCACGTTATTCAGGCGCAAGTTCTGTGCAATCGTGCCATGGAACGTGCGTACTTCTTGCGGTATGTAGGATATCGAACGGCGCAGGTCCATCGCGTTTAACTGGCGGATGTCCATATCATCGATCGACAACGCGCCAGCCTGTGGGCGGTACATACCGGCGATTAGTTTGACCATGGTGGATTTACCAGCGCCTGTGCTGCCGCAGATGGCAACCATTTCGCCGGGCTCGACTTCGAAACTGACGCCCAGCAGGGCAGGATCTTCATTCGGACCATAACGAAAGCTTATACGGTCAACCGAAATGCGGCCTTTTAACTGCGATAGCATCAAACTGGACTGACCGGAGCGTTTTTCCACATCCAGTCGCATCAGTTGATCGATCTGCTTGATTGCTTTGTTTAGCTGCTGGAACTTGAAAAAAGACAGGAATGCACCCTGTAATGGCGATAACACGCGCCACACCAGTGCCATGGTCGCTATCAGTGCGCCGATCGTCAGATCGCCATTTAACACCATCAGTGTACCCACACCTACCGTGGCAGCACCGGCCATAGCCATCAGGCCCTGCGATACGCTGTTGAGGATATTACTGGAGATGAAGGTCTGGTAATTCGCCATCACCGATTCACCGGACATCTCGCGAAATCGTTCCCACCAGACGGTTTCTCCACCGATCGATTTGATTTCGCGCCTGCCCTTGAGTGTCTGCATTAACATGCGCTGCTTGTTGGTTCGGGCGATACCGGCCTGTGCAACCTTGGAACTGGCATTGGGTAACCACACCGTACCGAACAGGATATAGATGAAGATCACTGCGGCTGGAATGAAAGCGATCGGACCGGCGAGTATGGCAATGACACCGATGAACAGAAACGCAAACGGTATTTCCAATGTCATCGCGGCATTGGGTCCGGTGAAAAATTCGCGTGCAGAATCAAATTGCTTGAGGCGCGACAACTGCGCCGCCACGGTCGAGCGTTCGGTGAACATCGGCGGCAAGAACAGTAGCTGGCGAAACGTTTCCGTACCGATCAGATAGTCGATGCGCCCGGCGACAAAACCCAGCAATTGCGCACGCAGCCAACGGAACACCAGGTCAGCGAGTAACAGCAGAATGATACCGCCAACCAGATAGGGTAGCGTAACGACCGACTTGGCCGCGATGACCTTGTCGTAGATGATCATAACGAAAATGGGTACGGACAAAGCGATGATATTGATTAGGCAAGTCATCGCCAGCAGATGTATGACCATTTTCTTAAAACGTTTCAGCAATGAAAAGAACCAGGAGTCGCTGCTGATAGTATCGCTACCCATCCCATGTGAGGTATGCGTATCGGTAAAGACATAAGCAGTTCCGCGGGTCACATCTGCCGTCAAATTGGTGTATTGCTCAGATTGGGCGTCAAAACATCGGAGCTCGTCGGTATTGCCGACGTTGTCGAGCAGAACGAAGGCGTCACCGTTATCGGCAACAAACAGACAGGGAAACAGTTCCGCTTGAATATCCTGTATCCGCGCTTTTATCGCGCTGCTTTCATAACCAAGCGTTACCAGGATATTTCGCAAATCGACCAGGTCAAGGTGTTCGGCATAGTGCGGTAGCGCTTCCAGCAGGTCACGTGCATAGTTATGCCAGCCAAGTTCTTTGAGTAGTGGGATCAGGCAGGCTGCTACCGGCGTATCTGCCGTGAACTCAGCGATCGTATCGTTTCTCAGCGCATCTGCAAGACGTTTTGCAAACGGAAGATGCAGTCGGGGGTGTTTCTCATCGACGAACGCTATGCTCATACCAGACCTTAAGCTCGCAAATTTTTCATGTTGGCTGAATCCAGCTGCACCACTGCCGAGGCTGGCTTATTGATTTCTTCCAGTTTGCCGTCTGCTAAAACCAGGTGGCGGTCACATAGATTCAGGAATGATGGCCGATGCGAAACGATGACAAGGGTGCGTTCCTGCTTGAATTCCTTGATCACTTGCTGCAGACGGCTGTCATTCTTGATATCAAAGTTTGCATTGGCATCGTCAAACAGCATGATTTTGGGGTGACCAACCAATGATCGTACCATGATGATTTTTTGGCGTACGCCTTCTGACAAGGTGTCGACCGCGGCACCACCGACCTGCGTGTCCAAACCGGAAGGGAGACGAGTAATGATTTCTTCCAGGCCCAACAAGCGAGATAATTCGATTGCCTGCTCGATGGCTTCGCCCTCGCGGTAAAGGGTCATGTTTTCCAGGATGCTGCCTTCGAACAGGATCCCGTACTGAGGAACAATACCGATTTGAGAACGCAGGTATTCCAGGTTGTAGCGTTCGATGTCGATGTCATCGAGTAGTACGCGGCCTTTGTCAGGGTGAAGGAATCCGGACAGCAGGCCGATCAGAGTGGACTTGCCAGAACTGTTGCTGCCGGTGATCGAGACGCTATCACCGGGATTGATCGTAAGCGAAATATTGTGCAACTGGTCCTTCTTTTGTCCGGCGTATCTAAAACTGACAGCTTCCAGTTTCAGGCTGCCGGTAATGCCGGTCGAGCTTTGTATGCTGCCGGTCTTTTCCTCGGCCATCGTCAACAATTTATTGACTTTGTCTTTTGCCAGACGCACCGACTGGAACTGGGTCCACACGTTCATCGCGCTCAGTCCCGGTTGCAGTACCCGGCTGGACAGCATGGTTCCTGCCGCCAATGCACCAATTGTGAGTTCGCCGCCGATGACAAAGACGCTGCCGATGCCGGCGAAACAGACGACGGCCAATTGCGAGATGGTGGCTCCGATACCCTGCACAATACTGTTTATTCTTGCCAGGTCACAGACGCTCTGCGCCGAGCTTTTCTGCAAGCGTTCGTAACGGCGTAACATCAACGATTCCATCGCCATCGACTTGATCGTATGGATGCCGTTCAGGGATTCGATGACAAAGTTTTGTCGCCTGTCTTCCATGCGCGAACGTGCTTTCAACGCGATGCGCATTTTCGATCCAGCCAGAGATGAAATGATGAAGAACAGGGCGAGTAGTGTTATTGGCACCAGAATCAATGGGCCTGCGATGATCCAGATGAGCGAGAGAAAAATGATGACAAACGGTAAGTCCATCGCCAGCAGGATCGATTGGCTGGAATAGAATTCCTGAATCTGCTCGAGCGCGGACATTTTATCGAGATAGAAACCGGTTGGCTTGCTGTCAAACGCAATCGTTTCAGTATCCAGAATGCAGCTCATTGCGTTCATACTCTCGCTGTGATCGAAACGGGCACCTTCCCAGCTCAGAAGAACGGAACGGCCGATTTTTAGCAGCGTATCGAGCAAGATCGCGCCAAATAGAACCGCCATCAATATCGCAAATGATTCCATGGCTCGAGACGGAATGATGCGGTCATACACCTGAAGTATGACCATCGGCATCGCCAATGCGAGTGTATTGATACCCAGCGACGACAGCAACACACCCGGCTTACGCCAGGTGGCGGGTATCGTCAGGTTGCGTTTTATTCTTTTTATTATCATTCGTTTGATGTCTAGAAAACGATCAGCGCTGCTACTGATGTCGGCACTCGACAGATATTCTTGAGCGCTTCCTTACGATGTGGATTCAGTAATTAAGTGGGCGTGTAGGTGCCGAGGAAAATATCATTTTTTATTATTAAAGATATCGATATACCCGCCGCTAATGCTATGCGAGATACAGTCTTTTTAACTACTTCGGGATCATCGCCATGGCTAAAGATATGAGGCGCGATAATGCGGATTCTTCAAAAGAAAGAGCAGAGGAAGATCTTTTCCTGCGTCATGCTGAGGGTGACGAGGGTCGTTTTAAACGAGACGAGGATGATCCCGGTCTTCATTTAGAGGATTCGCATGAAGAACTGTCATTGCAGCATGTACAGCAAGGCAGCGGCCATGACAGCGACACAACGCATGCCGACAGCGATGCGGCGATAAAAAACCGAGGCCAACATGATGCAGGCGAGCGTTCGGATACGCTAACTGACTCCATACAGATAGCCAATAAGGCAGCCACGAAAGTTATCGATGGCAATGATCCAGCGAGCGATCAATCGAAGCCATCATCTACCGTTGCATCGAACCGATCCACAAAACTCCATGATCTACCTGATCAACAGCAGCATTCTGCAAGCATTACCAGCGCTGAACTGCGGACCGATACAGAACAGACCGATGTGCACACGGCAACGCCTGCCGTGACTGCGCAACGATCCGTCATAAACGATCATGCCGGTTCTGAGGCATTTGTTGTAGATCAAGAGCAGCAGGCATTTTTCAATACTCCACCAGTTGCAGGTGACGACATAGCAGTGACTGCGCACGAAGGTCAAAGTAAGCTCGATGGGCAATTGACCGCTGTGGATGATGATACTGCCTCATCGCTTCATTATTCTGTTGCAGAAGGCTATCCCAGCCCCGTTGGATTCAGCCTGGGTCAAAACGGTGTCTGGTCGTTTGACGCGACCGAGCCGGCCTATGATCATCTGAGCACAGGTGATTCACTGGTATTTACGATTCCTGTCGCGGTGACGGATAGCTACGGCGAGACCGATACACTGCAGATTCAGATTACGCTGAAAGGTAGTAACGACGCGCCCGTGGCCGATGCCGATATCGCCAGGGGGGTTGACGAATCCGCGGGTGTTATCGCTGGGCAGCTTACAGCCACGGACGTGGATAGTGCGGAGCTGAGCTTTGCCGTGGCAGCCGGTGTCGATGTTCCTGGTGGTTTCAGTCTAAGCGTAGACGGTCGCTACAGCTTCAATCCCGCCGATCAGGCATACGATTATCTTGATGTTGGCGACAGTGAAATCATCACAGTCCCGGTACAGGTGAGTGACGAGTCAGGCGCGATCGATAGTTCGCAGATCCAGATTACCATCAATGGAACCAACGACGGCCCAGTCGCCGATGCCAATGTCGTGGTTTCTGCGAGCGAAGGCGCGGCTATTGTAAGCGGGCAGTTGAGCGCGAGCGATATCGATCAGGATTCGACACTTTCCTTTGCGGTCGAGGATGGCTTCGATGCCCCGCCGGGCTTCAGTCTGGCGGTGGACGGTAGTTACCAGTTCGATCCGGCTGATCCGGCTTATGAGCATCTGGGTGTAGGAGATGTCGAAGTACTCGATATTCCAGTGACGGTGACGGATGAGCACGGCGCCAGCAGCAGCACGCAGATTCAGCTTAGCGTGAGCGGTACCAACGATGCGCCCGTAGCCAACGCCAGCGTTGCGGCTGCGGTGAGCGAAGGCGCGGCCGTTGTAAATGGCCAGTTGAGCGCAAGTGACGCGGATCAAAATTCGATTTTATCGTTTGCCGTCGAGGATGACTTCGATGCACCACCGGGCTTCAGTCTGGCGGCGGACGGCAGTTACCAGTTCGATCCGGCCGATCCGGCTTATGATGATCTTGCGGCCGGGGATGTTCAGCTTGTCGATATACCGGTAACGATTACGGATGAGCACGGGGCCACGGATACGACTCAAATTCAGATTACTGTAAACGGAACCAACGACGCACCGGTGGCGGGTGTCAGCATCGCTTCGCCGGTGCAGGAAGACAGCATCATACTGCACGGTCAGGTCGATGTCAGTGATGCTGACCGGGGTTCGAGTTTGAGTTTCGCAGTGGCCAACGGGGCGGAAATCCCGGCCGGTTTTACGTTTAATACCGACGGGAGCTACCGCTTTGATTCGGGTGACAGCGCCTATAACGAACTCCGACCTGGTGAAACCCAGGAACTGACGATTCCGATCACGGTGACCGATGAGCACGGCGCGAGCACAACGACTGAGGTACGGATTTCCGTTCTTGGTACTAACGAGAGTCCTGTCGCCGTCGATGATAGTGGCTACCAGTTGCAGAACGCCACACTTGCCGCGGAACTCCATTTCGATAACGGTGTGCCGCAAGCTGCGCGGGGAAGCGTGACGACTGCGGCCGATGGTCAGGTGGACGCCGGTGCTGATTTGAGCTCGGCGAAAATCGAACTTTCGGAAATTGAATTGCACGCCGATGCGGGTGCGCAGACCACGGTATCGATGTGGGTGAAGGCCGATCCTTCTGGTAGCTGGGAGATGCTGGCCGCTTCCGATCGTTACGATATGGTCATGCTCAACGGCAACATCGGTTTCAATACGTCACGTGGCGACCTTTACGGTGCGGATGCCGGCGAACTGTCGGATGGCGAATGGCACCACGTCGTCGGCACGTTCACCAATGGCGATGTGACGCAGAATTCGCTGTTTATAGATGGCCAGGAAAAGGACCTGGCGCAATTGCGCGGCTCACCGAGCAGTACCTACGCAAACATTGATTCGAGTGACGGCAGCCTCTATTTCGGCAGCTGGGGTGTCAATGACAATTACCGTTTCAGCGGTAGTATGGATGAGATCAAGATATTCAATGGCTCGCTCAGCAGTGACGAAGTCAACACCTTGTACAGCCTGGAGGCCGACCATGTCAAGTGGGACGGTGCTGCACTGAATGGCAGCGAGGACCAGGCATTGGTCATCGACCCGTCTGATCTGCTGGCGAATGACGTCGATCCTGATGGTGGCGTTTTAAGTATCGCTTCGGTGCAGGATGGCGAACACGGTGTGGTTGAAATCGATGCCGAAGGTAATGTGGTTTTCACGCCGGAAGCAAATTATCACGGTGAAGCCACATTCAGCTACACCATCAGCGACGGTGATTCGGGTCAGAGCACCGCTACGGCGACCTTGCACATCAGTAGCGAAAATGACCTGCCGACGATCGACGTCGTCAACACGATAACGCTCGATGAAGACGGTTCACAGAACATCAGTTACCGTATTGCTGATAGCGACGGTGATGATGTGACGCTGACAGGCCATGCCGACAATGGCAGCGTGGTTGTGAATGACAACGGCACGGTCACGTTTACGCCGGATGAAAATTACCAGGGTGAGGACACGATTACACTGACGGCAACCGACAGCCAGGGTGGGGTAACGACGCACGAAATCGCTGTAACGGTTAATGCTATCAACGATGCACCGCAGGCTGTTGACGATGCCAGCTTCGAATCCCAGAGCGCGACCTTGACTGCCGAGCTGAATTTCGACAACGGTGTACCGAATGCGACGCAGGGTCATGTGGGTGTGGAAGCGGAAGGGCAGGTTGCTTTGGCCGCTGATTTCACCTCTGCAAAAGTCGAACTTGGCGGTATTGATCTGAATGCAGAAGCCGGCGCTCAGACAACGGTTTCGATGTGGGTGCAGGCTGATCCGTCAGGTGGCTGGGAAATGCTGGCCGCATCGGATCGCTATGACATGGTCATGCTCAATGGTGATATCGGATTCAACACCGCCCGGGGCGACTTGTTCGGGACCAATGCCGATACATTGACGGACAGCGAATGGCACCACATCGTGGGTACCTTTACCAATGGCGATGTCACTCAGAACACGCTGTACATCGATGGCGTGGAACAGAATCTTTCACAGATTCGTGGAACACCAAGCAGTACCAACGCAAACATCGACTCCAGTGATGGCAATCTGTACTTTGGCAGTTGGGGCGCGAACAACGACTACCGTTTCAGCGGCAGCATGGATGAGATCAAAGTGTTTGACGGTAAGCTAAACACTGAAGAAGTCAACACACTGTACAGCATCGAGTCTGACAATATGAAGTCGGGCGGTGCGGCAATGAGTACGGACGAGGATTCGTCGATCGTGATCGACGTACTCGCCAATGACATCGATGTCGATGGTGATGCCCTGACGATTACCGACGCCGGCATCGCAACCGATGCAGACGGCAATATTGCGGGTAGTACGGAGATCGTTGAAGTCGATGGCAGACAACAGATCCGTTTCACCCCGAACGATTCACTCGATGCGCTGAATGAAGGTGACAGCGAAACGGTCAACTTTAGTTACACCATCAGCGATGAACACGGGCAATCCAGCAATGCAGAGGTGACGGTCAACGTCACTGGCCTGGACGATGGCCCGTCAATCAAGGAAATCTACGGCACCAACCGCAGCGAAGGGCTCACCGGTACCGAGGAAGGCGAACGCATCTGGGGGCTCGAGGGTAACGATACCATACGGGCTGGCGACGGTGATGATACTTTGGTCGGCGGCGCCGGCAGCGATAACCTGTACGGTGGCGCGGGCGATGACAGCTTCGTCGTCGACGCGGCCAATGCCGGTGCGGCCAACGACTACCACGGTGGTGACGGCACCGACCGCATCGTCGCGCAGGACGGCGAGGACGTGACCATCAATAGTCACCTGAGGGGCAGCGACTCGATCGAAGAGATCGTTGGCGAAGGCGACACCGTGCTATCGGGCGACAATTCCAGCCAGACGCTGGATCTGCGCAATACCAAGCTGAGCGGTATCGACCACGTCGATGGTGGTGGTGGCAACGACACCATCTACAACAGCGACGACGGCGGCGAGATCTACGGTGGTGCCGGCAGCGATAATCTCTACGGTGGCAGCGGCGATGATAGCTTCGTCGTCGACGCGGCCAATGCCGGTGCGGCCAACGACTACCACGGTGGTGACGGCACCGACCGCATCGTCGCGCAGGACGGCGAGGACGTGA
>JABDQW010000308.1 GCA_013042055.1 Gammaproteobacteria bacterium
GTCCGGCAAAACTGAGCGAATCCAGCTGGTCCTGTATCTGTGATCGAATGTCGCCGATGCGAGCATCCTGATCTTGCAGTTTATGATTGACCAACATCAGGTAACGAATCGCACACAGGTGTATCGACGCTGTGCATGGCGAATTGATACTCAAGCTGCTCCGCATTTCTCACCAGGATCACGGGAGCAGGCGTAGGCTTCGTGTTCGTAGGCGCCGCTCTGGAGCGAAAAGCGTAGCAATAGCTACGGTTTGAGTGAAGAGCAAGTTTACGGACGCGAAGACTAGCCTGAACCGTGATAGGCATGACAGAAAAACACACTGTATTTTGACAATCCGGATTTTCTTCAAAGAGACCATTACCTTATTTGAATCCTACGCCGCCTGGTGAGAAATGCTGGCTAGCGCTGGGAATGGAGAGTCCTGTCTCCCGATTGCTACAGTCACCAGACCTCGGAAAGGTAGTGCAAGTCCCAGAAGTTGGTGGTCTACATCACCATTATGAACGGCTGGCGGCATGATTGAGTGATATGAGTTTTCGGGAAGGAGAGGCATGCTGAAAGCCCGAATTTCGCCCGGCATAAATACATTCAAGAAGCATACCGGACCTTGCGGTTTTGGAGTGTTTTCAGGCGGTTTTCGGCGGACAAAGGTGGCAGAAGCAGCCGATCAACAGGGACCTGAGTTCTTTCTATCAAGTCAATTTTAAGCGTAATTAATTGGAGGCGGCGCCCGGAGTCGAACCGAGCTTCACGGATTTGCAAGCCATCGACGTCAGCTAATTCATCAATTGAATTAGTTAAAACGATTCAGTGGCAATCCACTCTTCTTAATATGATTATCCAGAAAGGTTCCCCACGTCTGCGATGGCGGCTTTGGAACAGTCCGAGTAGGGAGGACAGGCAGGGAAGAGCGATAGTTCTCATACTGGGACCGTACAACAACTTTTACAAAAAAATCAACGGAATCAATACGTACGATGTTTTTGGTAGCCACAGGTGAGGGATCTCTTTCATTTCGTGTCGTGGTTCGGTCAATATATTAAAGCTGAATTAACTAAAGTGGTCAGACCGCTTTACCCCTTGGAAACACTGAATAGCGCTTCATTTCTCTCTCTATCGCCCACCTCAATTTCGATTACAATGATCAAGTGAGGCGACAACTACCCTGACAGACTTGGAACCAGGCGGAAGAAGTAAATGCGGATACTTACACGACTGTTTCTGATTTTTTTGGCAATCACCGGTACGCTGGCACTTTATAGTGCTTATGGTGCGTGGCAGGTGGAGCATGACTACCCGCCTATTGGGCGTTTCGTGGACGTAGCGGGCCTGCGTTTGCACTATATCGATACCGGAAAAGGGGCACCGGTTGTGTTGGTCCATGGCGCCAGTACAACCTTGAGGGACTTCACTGCCAGCCTGGTGCCGGGTCTGTCTCTACATCACCGGGTGCTTGCATTCGATCGCCCCGGGCACGGCTACAGCGAACGCCCTGCCGGTGCATGGCCGGATCCCGCGGAGCAGGCGCGCTACCTGCATACGGCGCTGATTGAGCTGGGCGTGTCGCGGCCGTTGCTGGTCGGACACTCCTGGAGCGGTTCCCTGGTACTCGCTTACCTGTTGAACTATCCGGGCGATACCGCGGGCGGTGTCCTGCTGGCCGGCGGCAGTCATCCCTGGAAGGGTGGCGTGGACTGGACGAATGAAGTCGGTGGGATTCCTGTGCTGGGCACGCTGTTCGCACATACCCTGCTATTTCCCGCCGGACAACTCGTGATGGAAAATGCCATTGCCACTGTATTCCGGCCGGAGTCGCCGCCACCCGGTTACTTGCAGCGCACCGGTATCAGGCTGGTGTTGCGGCCTGACAATTATTTCGCCAATGCCGAAGATCTGCGCCGGCTCAGTGACTATCTCGCGATTCAGAGCCGGCACTATGCGCAGCTCGACAGGCCTGTGCTGCTGATTCATGGAACCGAAGATGGCATCGTGCCTGCCTGGAATCATACCGACCGGCTGCTCAAGATCCTGCCTGACGTTGATGTGGTGCGGCTGGCCGGCGCCGGACACGCCCTGCATCATACCCGGACAGACCTGGTGGCGCGTTTGATCAGTGACTTCTCGCGCAGAGTCCAGACTGTTGGGATTGACGCTGGCGAGTGATCAGATAAATGGTGTGCATGGCGAATTGATTGGGTAAACTGTCCTTCAAGTATTTGATTCTTTGTTATAAATATTACGCATATGATTTGGTTTAAAACCCAAACAATCCTTTCATATTCATAAGCCTTGTGTATAATTGCGCACAGAATTGACATGGTGGGGGTCGGTGGTTCGACAAATTTACCGGGAGCAAATTTGAACCCGCGTAGCGCGGCCCGCAGGGTGAAGGGCAGGAGGCCCGGAGTAATCCCTCGCGCCTACCATCTACCAGTGGCGAGGGACGAGGTGCGAGGGTGAAACCTCCCCACTTTTCCCTCGCCACTGTTTTAAAACATGCGACCTCTCGTATGGGCCGCCACTGGAGAACACAATGCCGCATAACAGTCCTGTTATTACCCTACCCGATGGTTCCAAGCGCGAATTCGATCATTCTGTCACGGTGATGACCGTGGCCGAGGCTATTGGTCCTGGGCTGGCTAAGGCGACGCTGGCGGGGAAGGTCAACGGTGATCTGGTCGATGCCTCCTATGTCATCGAGGATGACGCCCAGCTCGCGATTATTACCAGCAGGGACGAGGAGGCACTCGAGCTGCTTCGTCATGATGCGGCCCATGTGATGGCACAAGCGGTGCAAGAGCTCTATCCTGGCACCCAGGTCACGATCGGCCCGGCGATCGAGGACGGCTTCTATTACGACTTTGCCCGCGAGCAGACCTTTACCCCGGATGATCTGAAAAAGATCGAACAGCGCATGCACGAGATCGTCAAGCGCGATTTGCAGATCGTGCGCGAAGTCTGGGATCGGGATCAGGCCAAGCAGACCTTCGGCGACATCGGTGAGGGCTACAAGGTCGAGATCATCGAAGACATTATTCCCGAGGGCGAAGAAGTTTCGATCTACCGTCAGGGTGACTGGTTCGATGTATGCCGTGGACCGCATCTGCCGAGTACCGCCAAGCTGGGTAAGGGCTTCAAGCTAATGAAGGTCGCCGGTGCCTATTGGCGCGGCAATTCCGACAATGAAATGCTGCAGCGTATCTACGGCACCGCCTGGCCCGACAAAAAACAGCTCAACGCCTACCTGCACCGGTTGGAAGAGGCCGAGAAGCGTGACCACCGCAAGATCGGCAAGCAGCTGGGTCTGTTCCACACTCAGGAAGAAGCCCCGGGTATGGTGTTCTGGCACGACAAAGGCTGGACGATCTACCTGACGGTCGAAAACTACATTCGCAACAAGATTCGTGCGCGCGGCTATCAGGAAATCAATACGCCGCAGGTGGTCGATCGTTCACTGTGGGAGCGTTCCGGTCACTGGGACAAGTTCGGCGACATGATGTTCACGACGCACTCGGAGAACCGTGACTATGCGGTCAAGCCGATGAACTGTCCCTGTCATATCCAGGTGTTCAACCAGGGCCTGAAGAGCTACCGTGATCTGCCGTTGCGCCTGGCCGAGTTTGGCTCCTGCCACCGCAACGAACCCTCGGGCACGTTGCACGGCTTGATGCGCGTGCGCAATTTCGTGCAGGATGACGCTCATATCTTTTGTACCGAGGACCAGTTGCAGGAAGAGGTCTCAGCGTTTATCGACCTGGTCTACGAAGTCTACGCCGATTTCGGTTTCACCGAGATCATGGTCGCGTTGTCTACCCGCCCTGAGAAGCGCGTCGGTGAGGATGCGGCCTGGGACAAGGCGGAAAAAGCCTTGGAAGTCGCGCTCGATAACAAGGGGCTGGAGTGGAAGCTGCAACCGGGTGAGGGCGCGTTCTATGGCCCGAAGATCGAGTTCGTGCTGAAAGACTGCATCGGCCGCCAGTGGCAGTGCGGCACCATGCAGGTCGACTTCTCGATGCCGGGTCGCCTCGACGCGCACTACATCGCCGAGGACGGCAGCAAGCAGGTGCCGGTGATGCTGCATCGGGCGATTCTAGGTTCGCTGGAGCGTTTTATCGGTATTTTGATCGAGGAGCACGAAGGTAAGTTCCCGTTGTGGCTGGCGCCGGTACAGGCGGTGTTGATCAATATCACCGATAATCAGGCCGAATACGCCAAAAAAGTGCAGCAAAGCCTTGTCGCACAAGGCCTTAAGGTCGAATTAGACTTGAGAAATGAAAAAATCGGCTTTAAAATCCGCGAGCACACATTGCAGCGGGTTCCCTATCTGCTGGTGATCGGCGACCGGGAACTCGAAACTAACACAGTGGCCGTGCGCACGCGCAGCGGTGAAGATCTGGGGGTTATGTCGGTTGACGACCTGGCCACCAAATTCGCCGATGAAATCGCGAGCCGCGGTTAACTTGTTTTGGAGGAATAGAAATCGCAGCACAGAAAAAGACGCTTCTAAACGAAGAGATCCGGTATCCTGAAATTCGGGTTATCAGCGACGACGGCGAGCAGCTTGGAATCATGAGCAGTGCCGACGCGCTGGGCAGGGCTCAGGAGGTGGGTCTCGATTTAGTTGAGGTGTCACCGAATGCGAATCCTCCGGTTTGCCGAATCATGGATTTCGGTAAATTCAGGTTTGAAAGCAGCAAGAAGCAACAGGCTTCGAAGAAGAAACAGAAACGGACGCAGATCAAGGAAATCAAGTTTCGCCCCCGCACCGAAGAAGGGGATTATCAGGTGAAACTGAAAAAGCTGCGTAATTTCCTCGAGAAGGGCGACAAGACCAAGGTGACCATGCGTTACCGAGGTCGCGAATTTGCCCACCAGGAATTGGGTATGGACTTGCTCAAGCGCGTCGAAGCGGATCTGGAAGATATCGCCAACGTCGAGCAGATGCCGAATATGGAAGGACGGCAGATGGTCATGTTACTGGGACCGAAAAAAACCAAGTAAATATAGCGGCTGCCATCGCTTTTCGAGCAGCCATCGAGTGAGCCGGTCACAAGATTCAAGGTCGAACACCGTGCTGATTTATGAAGATTAAATTGATTGGAGAGGCATTATGCCAAAGATGAAAACCAACCGTGGCGCGGCCAAGCGCTTCCGCCGTACCGGTTCAGGCAAATTCAAGCGCGCGCAATCGTTCCGCCGCCATATCCTGACCAAGAAGAGTACCAAACGTAAACGTCATTTACGCGATGATGCGATGGTGCATGACAATGACGCAAAGATGCTAAATCGCATGCTGCCTTACGCGTAGCAGGAAGCCGCTCATGCAACGCAACACGGCGTTAAAAACTGACTCACAATGCTGTATTGGACATATACACTCCGCTTGCTCGTCAATTTTTACCTTGTTTTGCGTCACCTGAGCGCTTTCTCAACAGTGTGTTGAATTCATCAGAATAAATTTATAGGTATAGCAAGATGCCAAGAGTTAAAAGAGGCGTACAGGCTCGCGCCAAACACAGGAAGGTTTTAGCCAAAGCGAAGGGTTATTACGGTGCACGCAGCCGCGTTTACCGTGTCGCCAACCAGGCCGTGACCAAAGCCGGCCAGTATGCGTATCGCGACCGTCGTGTGAAAAAACGCAATTTCCGTTCGTTGTGGATCGTGCGCATCAACGCCGCTGCGCGTGAATGTGGCTTGTCATACAGTCGCATGATCGATGGTTTGAACAAGGCCGACGTCAATATCGACCGCAAGGTGCTGGCCGAACTGGCGGTGCACGACAAGCATGCGTTTAGTGCGTTGGCAGACAAGGCTAAGGAAGCGCTGGCAGCTTAACCTACTTAGCCAAACACGATTTTCTAAGGGGAAGCCAGCTTCCCCTTTTTTGATTAACGAGGCAATAGCGAGGGTGACAACGTGGATCTTCAGGCGTTAACTGCCAAAGCGCAATCGAACATCGAGGCAGCTGACAATCTGGATGCGCTGGATCAGATACGCGTCAGCTATCTGGGTAAGAAAGGCGAACTCACATCGTTGTTGAAAACCTTGGGTTCCTTACCTGCTGAACAACGCAAGTCTGCCGGTCAGGACATCAACCGCGCCAAGCAGGATGTGCAGCGGGCGATCGAAGCACGCAAGTCAGCTTTACAGGCAGCCGCACTGGAAGCGAAATTGGCGAGTGAACGTATCGATGTCACCTTGCCCGGGCGTGGCCAGTCGCTAGGCGGCCTGCACCCGGTGACCCGCACCATGGAGCGCATCGACGAGTTGTTCTCGCAGTTGGGGTTTGCCGTCGAACAAGGGCCGGAAATCGAAGACGACTATCACAACTTCGAAGCCTTGAATATACCGGCGCACCACCCGGCGCGGGCGATGCACGATACCTTCTATTTTGATGCCCAGACTTTGCTGCGCACCCACACCTCGCCGGTACAGGTGCGGCACATGCAGAACGATACGCCGCCGCTGCGCATCATCGCGCCAGGGCGGGTCTATCGCTGCGATTCCGATCTGACGCACACCCCGATGTTTCACCAGGTGGAGGGCCTGCTGGTCGATCGCGATGTCAGCTTTGCCGACCTGATGGGTACGCTGGCCGATTTCCTGCGGCACTTCTTCGAGAATGATCAGCTGCAAACCCGCTTTCGGCCGTCCTATTTTCCGTTCACCGAGCCGTCATCCGAGGTCGATATCCAGTGCGTGATGTGCCAGGGTGAGGGCTGCCGCGTGTGCAGCCACAGCGGCTGGTTGGAAATTCTGGGTTGCGGCATGGTACACCCGAATGTGTTCAAGGCGGTCGGCATCGATAATGAAGAATTCACCGGCTACGCCTTCGGTATGGGCGTAGAGCGCCTGGCGATGTTACGTTACGGCGTCAATGATTTGCGCCTGTTTTTCGAGAATGACCTGAAGTTTTTGCAGCAGTTTGCTTGAATTGGTTAACCGCAGAGGCGCAGCGGACGCAGAGGTTTTATTGGTGGGTTAAAGCTTTTTGTGAATAAAGAAAATATAATTTATTTCATTAACTTATGGTGCATTTTAACAATAATTCTGCGGTGAACTGTAGCATTTTAAATGGATCTGCAAGCAGGCATCACCCCGAGCGCCCGTCATTGCGAGTCGCGTCAGCAACGTGGCGATCTCCCGGGATCTGGCGAAACGATTGAACGATCAACGTAGGGTGCGCCGTGCGCACCATCGAGCAGAAAAGGGGGTGAACGTAGGATTGTTGGTGCGCGCGGCGCACCCTTCTACGGTAAAAATCAAAAATATATATTCGCGCTGTTAGCGTCTTTTGCGGCGAATGATTATTGGGATATCTGAATGAAAGTAAGCGAACAATGGTTACGCACCTGGGTTAACCCGCCGATCTCCACCGAAGCGATGGTCGATCAGTTGACCATGGCTGGGCTGGAAGTAGACGGCACCGAAGCGGCAGCTGGTGCATTCACCGATGTTGTCGTCGCTCGCGTCGAGTCGGTCGAGAAACATCCCGATGCGGACAAGCTCAGTGTCTGTCAGGTATCCGACGGCAACGAGAGTCTGCAGATCGTTTGCGGTGCGCCCAATGTCCGTGGCGGGCTCGCCGTGGCCTTGGCCAGGGTAGGTGCCGTGCTGCCTGGCGATTTTAGGATCAAGCCGGCCAAACTACGTGGCGTTGCTTCGGCTGGTATGCTGTGTTCGGAAAAAGAGCTCGGTCTGGCTGAGCAGTCGGACGGCATCTTGGAACTCCCCGCTGAGGCACCGATCGGCGCGCCGTTACGCGATTACCTCGAGCTCGACGATAACGTGATCGAGATCGATCTGACGCCCAACCGCGGTGACTGTTTGAGTGTCGCCGGCATCGCGCGTGAACTCGGCACACTGAATCAGTGCGATGTCACCGAAGTGATACCTGCACCGTACAAGCAGTCGATCGACGATACATTTGAGGTCAACATCGCAGCCGCTGAGGCCTGTACGCACTATGCCGGGCGTGTCATACGCGGTGTCGACGTCAGCGCCCCGACGCCGGTTTGGATGGTGGAACGCCTGCGCCGTTCCGGTATCCGCAGTCTTGGCGCCGTAGTGGATATTACCAACTACGTCATGATCGAGCTGGGGCAACCGATGCACGCCTTCGATCTTGACCAGCTCGATGGCCGCATCCATGTTCGCTATGCTGACGATTCGGAACAAATTACCTTGCTCGATGGTAAGTGCATCGGGCTCGATTCGCAGACGCTGGTGATTGCCGACGATACCCGCCCGCTGGCCTTGGCTGGTATCATGGGTGGCGAAAACTCGGGAGTCAGCGATCAGACCCGTGCGATTTTTCTCGAAAGTGCCTTTTTTATGCCCGAGGTCATTGCCGGCAAGGCACGCAGTTTTGGTCTGCACACCGATTCCTCGCACCGCTTCGAACGCGGTGTGGATCCGCAACTGCAGGTGCACGCGGTGGATCGCGCAACCGAGCTGATACTGGCCATCTGTGGCGGTGAGGTGGGGCCGGTGACCCAAGTTGTCACCGAGGCTCACCCGCAGGACCGTCAGCCAATCGATCTGCGCCATGAGCGTATTGGCCGGGTGCTCGGCGTCAAGCTGGAGCACGATGAAATCGTCGATATTTTGCAGCGCCTCGGTATGGAGGTGAAATCCTTCAATGATAGCTGGATGGTCAAGCCGCCCAGCTTCCGCTTCGATATCGCGATCGAAGCCGACCTGTTGGAGGAGCTGGTGCGCATTCACGGTTACAACAACATCCCGCGTACCCAACCGCAGTATCATGCCGGCATGCGCGAGATGCCCGAGAGCCGGCAGACGCTGTCGCGACTACGCACGTCACTGGTCGAACGTGGTTACCATGAAGCCATCACCTACAGTTTTGTCGATCCGAACTGGCAAGCGTTACTCGATCCGGCCCATGCGGCGGTGGAACTGGCCAATCCGCTGTCATCCGAGATGTCGGTGATGAGAACCTCGATCTGGCCGGGGCTGTTGCAGGCGGTACGACACAACCTCAACCGCCAGCAGAACCGTGTGCGTCTGTTCGAAACCGGGCAGGTTTTTCTGCAGGGTGAGACGGAACTGGCGCAGGTGGAACGCATCGCGGGCGTGATTTGCGGTTCGCTGCACGAAGAGCAATGGGCAGACCAGAGCCGCGAGGTCGATTTCTACGATCTGAAGGCCGATGTCGAAGCCTTATTCAGTGCCGGGGCCGACTTCGACTATCGCGTCGACGACCATCCGGCCCTGCATCCGGGGCAGAGTGCTGCGATCTACCGCGACGGCGAACGCGTTGGTTGGCTGGGGGCCTTGCATCCGCAGACGCTCACCGCCCTGGATTTGACTAAAAACGCTTACGTATTCGAGCTCGATCTCGAGGCGGTACGCGCGTCGCATTTACCCTCGTTCCGGTCGTTATCTAAATTTCCCGAGGTCAGGCGTGACCTGGCGATCCTGGTCAATGACTCGGTCAGCGCCCAGGCAATCGTGCGTTGTATCGAGCAGGCGAGTTCGAAAATATTGCAAGAAATACGTATTTTTGACGTATATACCGGCAAAGGCGTGGATAAGGGACTAAAAAGTGTCGCTTTAGGCTTGATTTTACAGGACTTTTCCCGCACTCTTACTGACCGGGATATTGATTCCGAGATCGATTCGGTAGTAACTGGGCTAAACAAGAATTTTGCTGCTACACTTCGGGAGTAGGACATGGCACTAACTAAAGCCGACATGGCAGAAAGCCTGTACGAGGAGCTAGGCCTCAATAAACGTGAAGCCAAAGAACTGGTTGAGCTGTTTTTTGAGGAAGTCCGACAAGCGCTTGGGGACGCGAACCACGTCAAGCTCTCGGGCTTTGGCAATTTCGTACTTCGCGACAAAACCGAACGACCTGGACGCAATCCCAAAACCGGCGAAGAGATTCCAATATCAGCTCGCCGTGTTGTTACATTCAGACCTGGACAAAAATTAAAACAACGGGTAGAAGCATATGCTGGAAGCCAGCAACAATAATGAATTACCAGCAATACCGGGCAAACGCTATTTCACCATCGGAGAAGTCAGCGAATTGTGCGGTGTCAAATCACATGTACTTCGCTACTGGGAACAGGAATTCAACCAACTGAAACCGGTTAAACGCCGTGGCAATCGCCGCTACTACCAGCGCCACGACGTCATCCTGATTCGCCAGATTCGCCACTTGCTTTACGAGCAGGGCTACACCATCACGGGTGCCCGCCAAAAGCTCACCGGTGACGACGCGGCCGAAGACAACAACCAGAGTCAGCAGATCATCCGCCAGATGCGCACCGAACTGGAAGGTCTGCTGCACCTGTTGAAGTCGTAGGCCCCGGTAGCTGGCGAATCCGCAAGATGGAGAGCAGGATGGGCGCGGTCTGCCCTGATTGCCAACATTCGGCTTAAATCCTGGCGCGTTTTCGGTTAAGCTATGCGACCTTCACGGGGCGTAGCGCAGTCTGGTAGCGCACCACACTGGGGGTGTGGTGGTCACAGGTTCAAATCCTGTCGTCCCGACCAAAAAACCCTATTCTAATCAAATGCTTATATGTTCTATATAAGTATTTTAGAATATTCAGTGGGCAAACTTTGGGCAAACTGCTGTTTTTTCTTGAGGGAGTGAGCGAGGGCGAAAGCCTCTTTCCGAGGCAGAAAAGAGTGTACGCATGAAGATATACAGTGTTCCGCCTTAACCTGTACATGGCCTCGTACCTCCCCTAATTCATGATGAGAAAGTCGTAGACTCGATAACGCGGCGTGAACAAATGCGCCTAACATAGAAGCTGGTTATCTGCAAATGATGATCACGTAGTTGCATCGTAAAAGGACCGTATGCCGTCAAGTAGAGCTAGTGCGAGGGCCTTGTTCGTATCCTTGTATTTCAACTGCCTTACTAGGTAGCTGTAGGC
>JABDQW010000150.1 GCA_013042055.1 Gammaproteobacteria bacterium
TCCATCGATTCAGGTCGTGAATATGTCGCAACAATCCTCGCTGGTGTAGTGGCATGGTCATCTCAATCTCAGAATTAAGCAGGCTCCTCATGTTTTCACTGAAACCTCAAAGCATTTCATCAGTCCAGCTCCGGCAAGGCTGGATTGAACTCGATTATGCAAATGAAATTCACAAGTTAACTCATCGTTTCGACAATACCCGTCATGAATCAGTTCTCTCTGTGGTAATCGTAGTTGATCAGTAATCGATTGGAAATATGATCCTGATAGAGGATGGGGAGGTTTAACATGGCTGAACAAAACACCCCACTAGCCCGCCTGTCTTACCAGGGGGCGAGATGTTCACGCCTAGCCCGAATTTCTCACCAGGCGGCGCAGGATACTGATAAGGCATTGCATCTTTTGGGAAAGCGCGGGTAGTCGAAAATACAATGTGCTCTGTAAGCATGTCTATCACGGTTCAGGCTTGTCTTCGTGTCCGTAAGCTTGCTCTTCACTCAAGCCATAGCTATTGCTATGCTTTTCGCTCCAGAGCGGCGCTTACGAACACGAATCCTGCGCCTGCTCCCGTGATCCTGGGGAGAAATGTGGGCCTAGCCAACGCGTTGGGAAACAGCGTCGCGATAAACCAGGCGATACAACACCGGCAGTACCAGCAGGGTCAGTACCGTCGAGGATAGGATGCCTCCGATTACCACGGTTGCGAGCGGGCGTTGCACCTCGGCGCCGGTGCCGACATTCAATGCCATCGGCACAAAGCCCAGGCTGGCAACCAGGGCAGTCATTAACACCGGCCGCAAGCGCGTCAACGCACCGTCGATAATGGCCTGTTCCAGCGCAACGCCTTTTTGTCGCAAATCGCGTATAAAGGACAGCATAACGACACCGTTCAGCACGGCGACGCCCGACAACGCGATAAATCCGATCGCCGCAGAAATCGATAGCGGCAGATCGCGCAACACCAACGCCGCCACCCCACCAGTCAACGCCAGCGGCACACCGGTGAACACCAGCGCCGCATCCTTGCCCGAATTGAAGGCCATGAACAGCAGACCAAAGATGATCAGCAGGGTCAGCGGTACAACGAAGGACAGACGCCTGGCCGCCGAGATCAGATGCTCGAATGTACCGCCGTAATCCAGCCAGTAACCGGCGGGCAACTCTACGTTCGCGGCCACTGCGCGTTGCACATCGTTGACAAAGCTGCCGAGATCACGCTCACGCACGTTAACCGTGACGAACACCCGACGTTTGCCGTTTTCACGACTGATCTGGTTGGGTCCGATGGTCAACTCGATCTCGGCCACTTCGATCAGCGGCACGGTTTCTGCTGGCTCACGCGCGACACCGACCGCGTCGGCATCACCGGCAACTTCAGGTTCATCGGTTTCAGGCAGCCTGATCGGCAGGCGTTTCAAGGCTTCCAGGTCCGATCGCAAGTGTTCAGGCAGGCGCACAACCAGGTCAAAACGGCGGTCGCCTTCGAATACCTGACCAACGGCCTCACCACCGGTCGCGATACGCAGTGTGTCCTGAACACTGGCGACGTCGAGTCCGTAATAGGCCAGTTTTTCCCTATTGGGTGTGACGGTCAGTGTCGGCAGACCGGTTACCTGTTCGGTACGCACATCGGCGGCACCGGGAATCGCTGCGACCAAGGCTTCGATCTGACCCGCCAGATCCACCAGCACGTCGAGATCATCACCATACACTTTGACGGCCAGGTCGGAGCGAACGCCGGCGATAAGCTCATTGAAACGCATCTGTATTGGCTGGGTGAACTCATAATTATTGCCGGGGATGCTCCTGGCCGCGGCCTCCATTTCAGCGACCACGACGCTCTTGGGTTTGCGTGGGTCGGGCCATGTCTCGCGTGCTTTAAGCATCACAAAGGTATCAGCCACGCTCGGCGGCATCGGGTCGGTAGCGATTTCAGCTGTGCCAATTTTAGTGAACACGTGAGACACTTCGGGAAACGCCCGCAAACGCGACTCTAGCAGTGCCTGCATTTCAACGGCCTGCGACAGACTGGTACCCGGTATGCGCAGGGCGTGCAATGCGATATCACCCTCGTCTAGACTTGGCACGAACTCGGTTCCCAAGCGGGTCGCCTGCACGCTGGCCAGTACCACGAGTGCAACGGCGACGGCGACAACCGTGACCCGATGGCGCAATACATGGTACAACACGGGCTTGTAGGCACGTTTCAGCCCCCGCATGACCCGGTTTTCGCTGTCATTCACCTTGCCGCGAATGAACAGAGCCACGCTTGCGGGTACAACGGTCAACGACAGAATCAAGGCAGACAGCAGCGCGGTGATGACCGTGAACGCCATCGGGTGAAACATCTTCCCTTCGACACCGCTCAGCGCAAAGATCGGCACGTAGACGATCAGAATGATGGTGACGCCAAATACGCTGGGGCGCACGACCTCGACGGTCGCGTCCCGCACCAGGCGCAGCCGCTGGGGCAATCCGGGAATAATGCCGTTGCTGCGCTGATAATCGGATAGATAACGCAGGCAGTTTTCGACGATGATAACGGCCCCGTCGACGATCAGACCAAAGTCCAGTGCACCCAAGCTCATCAGGTTGCCGGAAACGCGTGACTGCACCATGCCGGTAATCGTCATCAGCATGGCCAACGGTATGACCGCAGCGGTGATCAGGGCCGCACGCCAGTTACCGAGGAGGAGAAAGAGCACCGCGATGACCAACAAGGCGCCTTCGGTCAGGTTTCTTTTCACCGTAGCGATGGTCTTGTCGACCAGCGTGGTGCGGTCATACAACGGGGTCAGCTCGACTCCTTCCGGTATCGAGGACTGTATCTCAGCCAAACGTCTGGCCGTGGCCTCGGCGACCTGGCGGCTGTTTTCTCCGATCAGCATGAACACTGTACCAAGAACGACTTCCTGCCCGTTCTGCGTGGCCGCACCGGTACGCAGTTCGTGGCCCAGCTGGATGTCGGCCACATCCTGCAACCTCAACTGCACACCATGGCGCTTGGCAATGGTAAGGCTTTTCAGATCCGCCAAGGTCGAGATCTGGCCCGGAGAACGTATCAGATACTGCGAGCCGAAGTGTTCGATATAGCCAGCCCCGGTATTGGCGTTATTGCGCACCAACGCAACCATAACATCGTGCAGGGTCAGCTTAAAAGCCCGCAGCTTGTCTGGATACGGCAACACATGAAACTGCTTGCTGAAGCCACCGATCGTATTGACTTCGACCACCCCAGGCGTGTGGCGAAGTTGCGGGCGCACGATCCAATCCTGGATGGTGCGCAGTGACATCGGGTCGTGACTATAGCCTTCAACGCTATTGACGGTATACATGAAGATCTCACCCAGGCCCGTTGCAATCGGTCCCAGCGCGGGCTCGATGCCCTCGGGCAGGCGTTCGTTGACTTCGTTGAGACGTTCGTTGACCAATTGCCGGGCGAGGTAGATATCCGTACCATCTTCGAAGACAACGGTGATCTGTGACAGGCCGTACCTTGAAATCGAACGTGTATAGTCCAACCGGGGCAAACCCGACATGGCCGTCTCGATCGGAAAGGTTATCCGCTGCTCCGACTCCAGCGGGGAATAACCCGGTGCCTCGACGTTGACCTGAACCTGCACATTGGTGATATCCGGCACCGCATCGATGGCGAGACGTTCGAAATTATAGACACCCAAACCCGCCAGCCCGGCCGCGATAAACAACACCAGCCAACGATACGCCAACGAAAGACTGACTATGCGATTCAGCATACGGTCTAATCCCTAGCCCGGATGTTGCACGAAGGCGGACGATAATCGTCGAATACTTGTCGGCATTTCAATCTCCTAAGCGTGATTCAACAAACTAATTTCTGGATACGGCTTGTCCTATTTGGTTTTACGACCCAGCTGGCGTCACATTTCAGCTGCATAGCCAACTTGCCCCTAAATTCCAAATCATTCATCCAACATTCGGGCTAGTGATCGTGGCTGGCGCCCGATTTTTCGATATCGGCCTTGATCAGATAGCTGTTCTCGGTCACGTATTGCGCACCCGCTTCAATGCCACCCAGCACTTCCACCCAATCACGATTGTGCCGCCCCAGCTCGAGCATGCGCACCTCGTATACGTCATCGAAACGCTCGAAAACTACCTGAAAGTCACGGAAACGTTGCACGGCAGATTGTCTTACCGCCAGCGGCACCTCGGCCTCGGCGACGGTTACATGACCGCGCACAAACTGGCCCGGGCGCAACTGGCCGCCCTCGTTCACGACAACCACACGCGCCTTGACGCTCTGACTGGCGTGCGCGGTCAACGGTGAGATCCAGTCGATACTGCCCGCGATGCGGTAGCCGCCGCCGAGGGTCTCGATCTTGACCGGCATGCCCGCGTGAATCTGATCAAGGTCGCGGGCGAACACATCCAGCTCCACCCAGACCTGTGACAGATCGACGATGATAAATAGCGGCTCTTCGCCTGTAGCCTCGCCTAGCTGTAAATCGCGTTTGATGATAAGGCCGCTGATGGGCGCTTCGACTGCGTATTCCTGCAGGCTTTCATTGCTTTGCACAGTCGCAAGGACATCTCCGCTTGCCACCGTATCGCCGAGCTCGTGGTTGACGGCATTCACCAAGCCCGGGAAGCGCGGACGTACACGCGCTAAGCGATTGGGATCGGTCTGCACGCGCCCTGTCAAGGTTCTAGTTTCGGTGAGCACAACGGGGCCAGCGGCTTCGGTCTGAATGTTCATCTCATCGGCTATATCAGCTGGAATCTGTGTACGCCCTTCGAAATTGTCATAGTGCCAGGCATAAGCCTTGCCCTGATA
>JABDQW010000002.1 GCA_013042055.1 Gammaproteobacteria bacterium
TCAACACCATGATTTCTCGAAGAGTAATACAGTATTTGATATTCACCCAAGCGGTGAGTCGCTACCCAGTTTATCACTGCCCCTCAAGCGCCATGGCGGCGTTGCAACTTTTGCCAAGGACTACGGCTATTAGCTGCAAGTCGCGTCTTGCCCTGTCGCTTGAGGATCAGCGCTAATTCTGTGTTCAACTGCGGAATCTAGGATTAACCTGTGATAGGCATGCTTGAATAATACACTGTATTTTTGATCATCCTAACTTTTCTCCAAATAGCAAATGCCTTAGCAGATTTCTACGCCGCCTGGTGAGAAATGCGGGCTAGTCATGTGTAGTGGGCTAAACCAGAGCCAGAGCCTGGCAGCGGAAATCTCGTTTGCCAGGCTGTGAGCTGACGGCTGGCATGATTTGCAGATAATTTAACCATTTTCAACCCAGTGCACAGAGTGATACGATACTGTGTATTGCCAATCACTTTTTTGACAAATGTGTGAAATCGTATGGGTATAGCCTCTGAAATTCCGCCTCAACTAGTCGAGGAAATACGCAGCAAGGCGCTAAATGCAGCCCGGCCGCGTGGTTTGACCCCTGAACAGCAGGGCGCTCTGTCAGAAAAAATTCAAGCTTTGCTCGAGAAGAATAATGCTGTGCTCATCACGCATTATTATGTTGACGAGCAATTGCAGATACTCACTGATGCTACGGGCGGTTATGTCGGCGATTCGCTGGGCATGGCCGATTATGGCAATCGCCATCCGGCGACGACGTTGGTCGTCGTCGGGGTTCGCTTCATGGGTGAGTCGGCAAAAATCCTTAACCCCGAGAAACGCGTGATTATGCCGGATCTCGCGGCTGAATGTTCGCTGGATCTGAGTTGTCCGATCGGAACCTTCAGTGCCTTCTGTGACGAGCATCCCGACAGAACGGTGGTGGTCTATGCGAACACGAGTGCCGAGGTCAAGGCGCGTTCGGATTGGGTGGTGACGTCATCCAACGCCGTTGATATTGTTGCTCACCTTCGTTCCAAGGGGGAAAAAGTCATCTTTGCACCCGATCGCCATTTAGGCAACTATGTGCAGAACCAGACCGGTGCTGACATACTAAACTGGCAAGGATTTTGCGTCGTTCACGATGAATTCAAGGCAAAAGAACTGCAACGACTTATGCAGGAAAACCCGGATGCAGAGGTGATTGCGCATCCTGAGTCTCCGGCCGAAGTGTTGGATATGGCGCACGCGATTGGCTCCACCACGCAGCTGATCAATGCAGCAAAAGCCTCAAAGGCTAAGACCTTGATTGTTGCCACCGATTTCGGCCTGTTCCATAAAATGCACGAGGCGGCACCAGACAAACAGCTGATGGCCGTTCCTACAGGTGGGGATAGCGCATCCTGCGTTAGCTGTGCCCATTGCCCGTGGATGGCTATGAACAGCCTGGAAAATCTTGCTGCGGTGCTCGAGAATGGCGCGGGTCATGAGATCGAGATCGACGAATCGGTGCGTAAAAAAGCTTTGATACCGATCGAACGCATGCTGGAATTTTCACGTTCACGGGGCAATGTTTAAGCCGATCCTAACCCGCGTTTCTCACCAGCAGTCGGGTTAGGGGGGCGTGGTGCCGGGCACGAGCAGTTCCAGCAGGCCGTCCGGCGCGAGGCTAGTCGCCAGCATGACTTCATTGATTTCGCGATGCTCTAACCATGTCTCTGTGCGCTGATGCTCGGGAGCTAACCAGAAATTGATAATATGTTCGCGCAGCTCGCTGTATTGCATCAGTTTGTCGATCTGCGCTTGCAGCCGCGCGTGGCTGTGATCTTGCCGCGCGAGATAGTCAATGCGTTGCTGAAGGCGTGCTGCAGCGTGTAGACCGATCGCGAGTCCGAGCTCGCGGAACGCCAGCCGATATAGCAGTGGTTGATCCAGTTCGCCGCTGCGTCTGTAATACCGTAGTCCAGTAATCGCGGCATCGAGTAGGTTCTCAAGTAGCTGCGGCGGCGTTTGCAGACCCTGTTCTTGCAACTGCTGCAGACGATAGGCATCGATCAACAGGCCGCCGAGACCGAGTGGATCATCCGTGGTCCATTCCCTGCCGCGTACCATATTAGCGAAGGCGCTGATTTCATCATCGAGACTCGGTCCGGAATCTGCGTTATCCAGCACAATTGCGGTGCGTGCTACCTGTAGGCTCGTGACATATCCGTCCAGCGGATCGTGCTTGCCCATCGAAGGCACCAGCGTGCGCGTTAAGTCGATACTTTTCTTCCACACCATGCGGTCCGGGCGTTGATCGGCTGAGCTCGAGTAGCTGAAAGCCTCAAACGCGCGGGCGGCCAGCTCGCGTGCCCATAGATTGTAGCGTTTTTCCCCGGTGGTGCGTGTGAGCTGGTCGAGGGCATGCATCCACTTGGTCAGATAGTGGAAATACTGGCCGTCACGTTCCCACTCCAGGCGCGCATCGAAAGGCTCATCCGGACCCCGTTCTGCCAAGGGCTTGCCGATACGCAGCCCGCCGAGGGTAGGGTGCAGCTCACCTTGTTCGGGGCTCACGCCACTGATCCAACCGTCGCGCCGATCATCCTGTCGATGCCGTCCCAAGCTATGATGGACCTGACCCACCAACGTCATCGCCAAATCGTTGAAGGACGAGTTGTTCGTCGCGCGAGCGAGACCCAGGTAGTTGCAGACCGCGAATGCGTCGGTCCAGAGGTAGCGTTTTTGCGGATGATCCGCTGTCAGGCCAGTGCGTTGTGCATAGCTGTGCATCAATGCAACAGCGTCCTGGATGCGTGTATCTATCATGGTCCGATTCTCCGCCGGTGCCGCGGCCGTCGCCGTTGGTACAGAGGACAACGCCAGTATGAACAATGCAAAATAAATTCGATTAAAAATTATAAATAACATTAAAAATATATCATATATAATTGATTTAAAATATTATCTAAGTAGCCAAGCTATGGTAGCTTACGCGCCAGCCTGACACCATAGCTCGACCCCGCTCCTCTCTCCCACCAGCGAGCGAGCGAAGTTCTATTGATGTGCTAGCTACGGCCATGTATATCTGGCGATTTGGTCGACGGGTCTATAAGCTACAGACGAACATTCGCTTAGCCAGGCGTCAGTTGCTCTCCTACGGTTTCTGACAAAGCTGCGGGTGAAGCTGGCAGCGGGTAACAACGCAATCATGCCATTGTACCGAATCCGCCAAATTTGCAACATTCAATGATTTGAGGGCACTAACGTCTATCAGGGTTAGTTCGGCATGTAGACAAGGCGCCGTGCTGAAAAAAGTCATAAGAGGAAACATCCAAATGAGCAGGTTACACAATCATCGCCATCCGGCGGGTCTTGAGCGGGTTATATTGAGAAAGCTGCCTAAAATATTACTTGGCGGAATCTTCATCCCGATATTTATGGTCATTTTCGTTCGCTTGATACCGCTTTCCGGTACCGCAACGGAGATCGCCAAATACCAGATTAGTGTTGACATTCTTGCGATATCCTTAATTTTTATGGTGTGTTCAGCCGCGTTCACCGTGACGATTGGTTGTGTGATCGTGATGCTGATGAAAGGACCTGCTTATGTGGCGGATGCCTATGAACTCGAAGACTCCGACGAACTCGAACCTGATGATAAAAACAAGAAACGTTACAAAATGTGATGCGTCGAACCAAATCAGATGTAGGTCCTTCAAACCATTTGACCAAGCCAAAATGACCCTGCCGAACTGTATCCGGCTTTTTGACTGAGCACTGCGATTAGAATGTAAATATCTAGACAAATTACAATTCAAATGCAATCGCCACTGTTTTACACCTGGTCAACCACCCTCGAGAATTCGAGCTCAAGTTGACATTAACTGACTGAAAATACCGACTTTTCATTGTTAATTTCACTGTGTTGCTGTTAGACTCTCGCACCCAGATAATAACTCAACACCACGGAGCTCAAGAATGGCAGTAACAAAAAAACAGCCCGTTGCTAGAAACACAGTAATTGCAAACTCTATCAATACTGCAGTTTATAACCTGGAAATTACGCTCGAAAAGGCAAACAAAGCGATAGCTGCGAGATCTGCTGAATCAAAAAAATTAATGAATGAATCGCGACGCTTGAGAAAGCGTCATGTCGCTCAAATGAATCGGAAGAAACGTGCTATAGCAGCCGAGAAGAAGAACTCGACCGCGGAGACGCGCAAGGCGGTTAAAGTGGCTATCGCTGAATTGAATGCCACCAAGCAGAGTATCGAGAAAACGACCGCGGCACGTCAAGCAGTACTGGAAGAGCTGAACGGGCTCAAGCAGAGCCAGAAAACTGTCAATGCCTATGTAAAGGGCATCAATACTGCTGATCGCTTGATTGCGCGCTCAAACAAGAAGAAACGGACGTAGCCTTAGCCCGCATATCTCAGCAGGATCACGGTTCAGGCTGGTCTTCGTGTCCGTCAGCTTGCTCTTCACTCAAACCGTAGCTATTGCTACGCTTTTCGCTCCAGAGCGGCGCTTACGAACACGAATACTGCGCCTGTTCCCGTGATCCTGCTGAGATATGCGGGCTAGTAGTCTTGTTAAATGATCAAATGCAGATTGCTCTGGCGGCATTTGTCAATTTTGCACAGCGCAAACTTTGCTATCAAATCCATACGCGAAAGACATGCGTTGATCTTTAGCTCGAACTAACACACAATAACTGCTAATCGGCTGTCGGTCTGACTGACAGGCACCACCATCCAATGTCGATGCAACGTTTATCACGGGCAACGTCGATGCAATATTGCCGTGATATGACCAATAAATCATGATAACGGGAGGGGAAGTCGTGCATAGTCCAATTCATCGTATCGTTAGTGTAGTACTGGTTACCGCTTTATTCGTCTTTACAGGTCCGTCGCGTGCGGCATTTACAAGTATGGTGGTGTTCGGCGACAGCCTTTCTGATCAAGGCAATATCTACGATCTCACCTCCAGAAATCCTTTCCTACCGTTGATTCCGCCACCTGAATACACCGATGGCGCCACAGTCGGGCGATTCACCAATGGCCAAAACTACATCGACTATCTGTCGTCGTCGTTGAGTCTGGGTGTCTTACCATCTCGCTTGGATGGCTCGAATTATGCTTACGGTGGCGCACGGACGGATTCCGCGTCGATTGGCGGCATTCCGATAGGGCGTTACAGCCTGCTCGATCAGCGCGATGCGTACTTCAGAGATCTGAGAGGCGCTGGTATCGACGCCGGCGCCCTGCACGTTGTTTATGGCGGTTCGAATGATGTGCTTGATATCATCGACAGGCTGTTCGTCGATCCGGCGTATGAGCCGCTTGCAGCGCTGAATACCGCGGTGACGAATATCTCCGATATCCTCGTGAGCCTTGCTGCTGCTAATGCTAAGAACATGCTCGTTCCGAATATCCCCAATCTCGGGCTTGTTCCACTGGTCACCAACGGTGGCAACCCTGTGATGGCAGCCACGGAACTATCTGTGTTGTTCAATAAGGGTCTGGCGAGTACTATCGATGCGCTTGCTGCCGCTTACCCGGAAACCCGGGTGTTCGAGTTCGATGTGTTCAATCTGTTCACTGATGCCTACATGGATCCATTGGGGTATGGCTTTACTAACGTGACCGAGGCCTGTTACAGCCTGTTTGTAAAGTCTGGAGGCACCACCTGCGCCAACCCGAGTGACTTTCTTTCCTGGGACGGATTACATCCAACCACAACGGCGCACGCGCTCTTAGCCTCCAATGTGGTTGTGCCGGTACCCGCTGCGGTTTGGCTGTTCGGATCAGGCCTGCTTAGCTTGCTGGTCGTAGCGCGCTGCCGGCGGGCTAGCCCGCACGTCGAATAAACGGCGCGTGATGGCGGTCTCGCGAAAACCTTGGAGGCCGGACAATATACTTCTGCGTGATGCCAACATCGGCTGTATCCGCGATGTTTTTCTCCACGGTATGCCAGTCTGTGTGAAACTTTTGTGATATTTCAGGTCTAGGATATCAAGTCTGCGTTAAAAACTGGAGCGTGTTGAGATGCAGCACCAAAGACCTGCGCTGAGCAAGCGAGCGTCGTGCCATCAAAGTAGCGGTAAACGCATATTGATCGTGGAAGACGACGTCGACATCAGCCATTTACTCGAAATCAATCTCAGTGACATTGCATTCCAGGTCGATACCGCCAACAACGGTATCGATGGACTCAATCGAGCGAGTAATCATGACTACCAACTGATCGTGCTCGACCTGATGTTGCCGGGGATGGACGGTCTTGAGCTGTGTCGCCGCTTGCGCGCTCAATCCATCCACATCCCGGTGCTGATGTTAACTGCTCGCTCATCTGAGCTCGACCGGGTATTGGGTCTCGAACTGGGTGCGGACGATTACCTGACCAAGCCTTTTTCCGTTTTGGAACTTCAAGCCCGAGTGAAGGCGATACTGCGCAGAGTCGAACTCTCAGCAAAGCAGCAGGCAGCCGAACCTGACGAAAAGATCGAAGTCGATTCGCTGATTATCGACGTCTCCGGTCGAAATGTGTTCGTTGACAACCGTTCTGTTGAGTTAACGGCCAAGGAATTTGATCTGTTATTACACTTTGCACGTCATCCGGGCCGCGTCTATAGCCGCGGACAACTGCTCGACGATATCTGGGGTTACAGTCACAACGGATATGAACATACCGTTAATTCACATATCAATCGCCTGCGTAAGAAAATAGAAATCAATCCGGAACGGTCGCACTACATCGAGACCGTATGGGGTGTCGGGTACCGCTTCAAGGAGCTATAGCCCGAATTTCTCACCAGGCGGCGTTGAATACAGATGAGGCACTAATCCATTGAAGAATATCCAGATGATCAAAAAAGCAGTGTGTAATTCGAGCATGCCTTTCACGGTTCAGGCTGGTGTTCGTGTCTGTAAGCTTGCTCTTAGCTATGGCTACGCTCTCCGCTCCAGAGCGGCACATGCGCACACTAACCCGCAGGTCTCGCGAGAAGGCGAGACCTGCGGGCTTAATCTTGCTGCGCCTGCTCCAGTGATCCTGGTGATAAATACGGGCTAGTACGGGTTGTCGTGTTGAACAGTCTCTATACGAAGCTTGTTCTGGTTCTGTTTGCGCTCTTCATCGCCCTCGGCGCGATCTTTTTAGCCGCTGCTTTGTATACCGCACCGATGTATCAGCAGGAAGTCAGCCAGCAGTTAAATCGTGATCTGGCCAGGTATATCGTCAATGAGCATGTGTTGATCGAAGAGGGCAAAATACAGCAAGACAACTTGGAAGCATTGTTCCACACCGCGATGATTATTAATCCGGCGCTTGAGCTTTATTTGCTCGATGCTGAAGGTCAGGTGATCGCGCATTCGATGTCGCCCGACAAGGTCAAGCGCAAGCATGTTTCGTTGCAGCCGATCAAGGTTTTTTTATCAGGTCAGGTGCAGGGTCTGATCATGGGTGATGATCCTGGACACGAACAGCGTATCAACAGCTTCAGTGTAGCTGCGATCGACCACAAGGGGCAGCGCCAAGGCTATATATATGCGATTCTAGGCAGCGACAAAATCGGCCATATCACCGACGTATTACAGCGCAGTCTGATCATGAAGTGGAGCGCCAGCGCCGTCGTGGTTGCACTGGTATTCGCCTTTATCGCAGGATTGGCGTTGTTCTTTTTTTTAATGCGCAAACTTCGAACACTTAATCTATCGATGCAGCGATTTAAGCAAACGAACATGCAGGACGGCGGCATCGTGACCAGCAATCAACTTAAAGCAAGGGATGAGATCGATGCGATGGCACAGACGTTTAATCACATGGCCCGACAGATACAATCACAGATGCGTCGTTTACAACAAACCGACGCGCTGCGCCGTGAGCTGGTAGCCAATGTATCACATGACTTGCGCACACCTTTGTCATCATTGCGTGGATATCTGGAGACCTTGATACTCAAATCATCACAACTAACTGACGCCGAGCGACAAGTCTATCTAAATATCGCGCACGATCATGCCAGGCGACTGGCAACGATGGTTGATGAACTATTCGAACTGGCCAAGCTGGATGCGAATGAAGTCCGCCCGCAACAAGAACCCTTTTCCATGGGTGAGCTAGTATTTGATGTGTCACAAAAGTTTCATCTGCGCGCCAGTGAGAAGGATATCCAGCTCAACCTCGATGTCGACGAGACCGTACCCTATGTTAACGCTGATGTTGGTATGATCGAGCGTGTACTCGATAATCTGATCGATAATGCACTGAGACATACACCAGCGGGTGGCTCAGTAAACCTGGTCGTCACAGCTGAGCACGGTAAGGTGCGAATAACGGTATCGGATACCGGTTATGGTATCGCGGAAGAGGAAATACCGCATGTCTTCAAGCGGTTTTACAGAAAAACTAGTGCTGTGGAAGACAATAAGGAAGATGACCGATTACACGCAGGTCTTGGGCTCGGCTTGGCAATTGCATCGCGTATCGTGGAGTTACATGGCAGCAGACTGTCGGTGAGCAGCATCTTACACCAGGGGACCAGCTTTCAGTTTTCACTGCCGGCCCATATGTTATCGCCATGATCTTTGCTGAAGTAGATGTGATGGTTTTGTTATAAATCCGTGATTACTGCGTGACCCAAAATATTCAAAGTGATTCCTGCCGATTGATGTTTGATGCTTATCAAACGGTTCAGTAGATTTTTTCGACTAACGGAGGAATACCTATGTTTAATTATTTGCGTTATACGCTCAGTGCCGCTGTGTTCAGCGGTTTGCTAATCACATCAAGTACAGCGTCAGCCGATGACGATGCTGTCTACAAGGTCACGATTACCAATATCACCCATTCCATCAGTTTTACTCCTATTCTGGTGGCAAGTCATCGCAAAGGCGTATCGTTGTACGAATTGGGTGCTGCCGCTAGCGATGAACTCAGCGCAATCGCGGAAGGTGGAGACACCGGACCCATGGCGGCGTTGTTGCAGCATGATCATCGCGTCGCAGATGTGCAGACCTCAGGTGGTTTGCTTGCACCAGGTGCATCGGTAACTGTAAGCGTTGCTGCAAAAAAAGGTGCCCGCCGTATCAGTCTGGCCTCGATGATGCTGCCCACCAACGACGGTTTTATCGCGTTGAACGCCGTCAAGGCACCGCACCGCAGAAGCGTAAGCTATTACTCATACGCTTTCGATGCGGGCAGCGAACCGAATGACGAATTGTGTATCAGCATACCCGGACCGACGTGTGGAGGTATTGGGCCGTCACCGGATGCTGGCGGCGAAGGTTATGTACACATTCATCGTGGTATGCACGGTATCGGAGATCTCGCGCCGGATGTTTACGACTGGCGTAACCCAGTGGCTAAAATAACAATTGTACGCGAGCACGACGACTAAATTATCACGACGTCGGTCTCCAGGGCCGGCCGGGCCGGCCTTGGAAAGTGATTCGCGAAAACAATGCTATACACCCGGACAAAGGCGCGAAGGACGGCACAGGGTCAATGGTAATGTATCCAGAGAATAAAAAAAGCCCGAGGAGGACGGGCTTCAATATCAACACTGCTGGACAATTATTGTTATTGTAGATAGATGCCCAGTTTTCAAAATTAGTCCTGCTAGCATCAGCGCCAAGGACCAAATACGTGCAGGTGCGCCGCCACCGTCAGCGGAATGGCGCACAGTATGCGGCTTTTACATTCAAGTCAGGTCCGCTGGTTTTCGCGCGCTGGTAAGCAGACTGCATCCAGCTGAAAGTGATATTCAATGCAAGCGTCGCTTTGTTTGAGGCTCTGCCCATTGCGGCCCAGGTCAGCCTCATACCTGCAGCATCACCACTGTTACAACGATGCGATGCGGCCGAAGCAGTATTAGTATGAAAATCCAGCTCTGAATCCCTTTCGTTGCTGGCGTGAAAACGATGTGGTTTACGCAAAAGAATCCAGCTCAAGAGACTTGCCTGTTTAACGTATTCGTATGCCATCATGCTTAAACTCATCCGTATCACTTGAATATTTTTTTGGCGATGCTGATAAAATCACGCTTTGATTCCCAGGCGATTGAAATCGCGGCACCGACCATACCGTCGCTGTTATGTTTGAAGGCATGCGAGATTAATGGTGCTATTGCAGTAAGTGCTTTAGTCACCTGCTCACTGTTCATGTCCACTTTATTCGCAATCGCATCGATGTCGATTTCATTCAATAACGATGAAGGGTCTCTGGAACCGAAGGCGGAAATGATGTGCTCTATGTCTTTGTTACGAAATGCATCTGCAATGCCCGACGCGGCTACCGGCAAGAATGTTCTGGTTTGTTTGACAGTAAAACCAGCGTTCTCCATCAGTTCAGATAAAGCAGTGTTGTACTCCGTAAAACATGCTTTTATAAAGTTCATCTGATCTCCTTTGTTATTGCCCATGCCACATGATTGTGTGAATCATCGTCTGGCATGGTCACTATAAAAAAGCCGCTGGCTTCTAGCAATGCTTGAACAACAGAGTTAACAATTGCTTACACTTGGCCCGGACGGAGCATGAAGGATTCGGATTTTAGGGACAGGTTGTTGAACAGCGAGCTGCGTCGTCGCTGCCTAATGAAAAGGAGAAGTATTCTCTTTACTGTATCGGCTCTATCGGTTCCAGTGGTTCGACATGAGGGAATTT
>JABDQW010000007.1 GCA_013042055.1 Gammaproteobacteria bacterium
TGTTAACTCAAAATCTCAGCCCCTGTATCGAACCAATATCTGTGCTGAACCTTTCCAGCTACTGAGAGTCTGTTTAGTCTATACGGCTACGACTGTGACACAACGATCGTATGATTGCAGGTCGTGAAGTAGAACGACTATTTGACCAGTTGGACTGTATATTATTTCTATAAAATCAGTCTCTTACGTACTAGTTGAGCGTCGGTGAAACGCATGAGTTGAACCACGCAATGAAATACATCACAGCTGACACTGCCTCGTCACTAAAGGAAAACTGAACAGATCAAATAACTCGACTAATGGGGTATCATGTGAAGCAATCCTTAGCCTATGTAACGCGGTATGCGCACAGACCTGTAATGCTTATAAACACACATTTAGCGAGGTTAACTGCTGTTTTGGTCATGGTGACGTCAATCTCGTGCAGTCACTCCACCACTGCGGCCTCACGCTTGCAGGATAATCTGGACGATGCAGTCATTGAGCTACCGGTGGTGAAGCTTGAGCAGACCAATTCTCTGGCGGAAACCTTAGCGCAAATTCAAGAAGCTAGAGTGGTGCTTGTCGGTGAAACCCATACACGATATGACCATCATCTCGTCCAGCTCGAAGTACTCAGGCAACTCCATCAGGCCTCGCCCAAGTTAGCTCTAGGTGTCGAATGGTTTCAGCAACCGTTCCAGAGCCATCTCGATGCTTTTATTGCGGGCGAAATCACTGAAGAGGAAATGCTTCACCAGACCGATTACTTCGAACGCTGGAGATATGATTACCGCCTCTACCGGCCGATTATTCAGTACGCGCGCGAGCATCAGATACCTATTGTCGCGTTGAACGCCTCACGAGAGCTGACGTCTGCGCTGAGTAAATCCGGTTTCGATGATTTACCTGATGAACTCAAGACGCAAGTACCCAGCAGTTATGACTGGTCGGATAAGACATACGCAGATCGTTTGCGCACATCCTTCGAATCACATCCGAATTATCCCGGAAAGTTCAAAGATTTCTTGCGTGGCCAACTCACCTGGGATGAGAGTATGGCTGAACGTGCAGCGCAATATCTACAGCAAAATCCGGAAACACGCATGCTCATTCTTGCCGGCAGTGGTCATATCGCCTACGGTTCAGGTATTCCCAATCGAATCAAGCGACGCATTGATGTAGAGCAGGTTTCGATTTTGGTCTCAGAGGACCACATGCCCATGTCAGACAACATCGCAGATTTCCTCGTACTATCCGACGAGAAATCACTGGAACCTGTTGGTCTGATCGGGGCGCTGCTAGAGACCGAAGGTAAGCAAATCGTGATCAGGGGATTTTCACATAACAGTGCTGTCCGCGATGCCGGTGTGGAAAAAGGCGCGGTCATCATCGGTGTTGATGATGAAACAGTCGAAAGCTTTGCTGATTTCAAACTGTACATCATGAACAAGAACGTGGGTGACAGTATTGAACTTCACTACTTGGAGAGTGCTGATGCCGGCACCAACGACAAAAAATCTGTTGAGCTTGAGTTGAGATAATACATTGCTGTTGAAGCCGTGAAACACCTAGTGGGCTAAACCTTGATCGTAATAGAGAAGAGCAATAGGTACTTTCAGTGCCAGGTGGTTCCTGGCATCGGAAGGAGTAATCTTGCAGAGCTTAAGCGGCTTAGCTTCGCGGGCGCTCTCGCTCTACTTTTAGCTTTGGCAAGCTGGTGCTGCTGATAACTTGTAGTACGATTCCAGTGCCGGCAAAAAACACCACGCTCGCCATCATGCTGGCTACGAGTGGATTAGCCGTACCATCACTTAAGTAGCCTGCAGCAGCTCCGCATATAATTGCTGCGACGTAACTGATGGTGGCGACTCCCATAATGACCTTTTGAATCTTACTCCGCTTACTCATAGCAGATACCCCAGATAAGTGGTTATCAATTTGGAGTATACATAAAAAAAAACAATAATGAAGCGAAAATAACTGTCAGAGTATTATTAATTTACAATCAACTGATGTTGCTATAACGTGCAATGCGGGCTAGTTGATCAACAGCGTATGCTCTGGGTGTTGTACCTGAAACTCGATAAAAAAAATAGTTCACTTATTAATTTGCAGCAATGATTCCTTAGGATAGTATGTCCGCAGATCGATCTCGTCGCAGACAGGACCCTCATGAGCTGGTACAAATATGGTTACTACGTTATTTTAGCGTTTTTGATGTCTGCTTGTGTCACGCAGACAGTGGACTACCATCGAATTGCAGATAACGGGAGTTTTCCTGCTGATATCAGCATCGCATCTGACGACTTGCCAGATAAGGATGGCAATTTAACGATACTCTCGCTCAACATCGCCCATGGACGAAATCAAAGTATCAATCAACTCTTGGTAAATAAAGAGGATCTCAAGCACAACATCATTACCATCGCACGCCTAATCAAGGCCGTTGACGCAGACGTCGTTGCGCTGCAGGAAGTCGATGGCCCCTCGAGCTGGAGTGGCAATTTCGATCATCTGGAATTGCTGGCGCGTGAGGCTAAATATCCGTGGTACTATCGGGCGAATCATGCAGAGAGCCGGCTATTCAACTATGGGACGGCAATTTTATCACGATTACCGGTACAGGAGATCATGCAATATACGTTCGATCCCTCGCCACCGACGTTTAACAAGGGTTTTCTACTGGCAACCGTCAACTGGGCTCGAGACAGTGAGAATGGAGAAGATGTTACGATCGATATTGCCTCTGTTCATCTCGATTTCTCTAGACAAAGCGTCAGAGAAAAACAGATTACTGAGTTATCTACCGCTCTCAAAGATCGAAAAAATCCCTTGATTCTCGCAGGCGATTTCAATAGTGATTGGTTCGCAGAAGAATCCGCTGTCCGGCGCTTGGCAGAAGATACCAGAATGTCGGCCTTTAGACCGAAGACTCGTGATTTGCCGACATATAAATCAGACCGCCGTTACGACTGGATTTTAATAACCAACGAGTTGGCTTATGTCAGTTACCAGGTTCTGCCTGACCCCGTATCGGATCATCGGGCCATCGTGGCTGAGATCATGATGATCGCGCCTTCAGTTCAGAAGTAAATAGTCTGATCTTTATTCTCTAATTATGAAATGGTATGCAGCGCGTTCTAGCCCGCATTTCTCACCAGGCGGCTGAGTCTGCTCCCGTGATCCTGGTGAGAAATGCGGGCTAGAATGGGAGGTCGAGTTTAATGAATGGCCCGTTTAACTCAACGATGATGCCAGAATCAAAGTCTTCGGTGAAATAGTCGTACTTAAACCAGCGGTAACCACCGATGATATGTATGTGTTTATAAGGGATAAAACCGAAGAAGGCCTCCCATTCCGTGACACCACTCAATGTCAGGTTACGGCTGAATGCCGCTGCCAGACCTCCGGTCAGATAGGGTAGAACTTCCCGATATATAGCAAGATCGACATAGACTTCAAAAGACCTTTTTCTAACGCCGGTGCTAAGACCACTGGCTGACTCCATGTCGATTTCGAAGTTGGTGCGAGAAATGCCCGCAAAGGCGGACAGGTAAAACTTCTCTCTGAGCGCTTGGTCAATTCGCCCATAGCTAATCGATGCCATCGTCAGATCGGCTTTGGACTGGACCTGATCGGGTCCGACTAAATTAAAATTCTCGAACTCGACAACCTTACCGTCGGCTATGTCCTGACTGAATTCACCTTTTGTTTCAGAAAGCCGTAATTTGATGCGTTGAGTTTCATCTTCGCTGGACACGCGGAATGACGTCTGAACATCCTTGAACCGTGTCGTATCGGAGCCTTCCAGGTTGATGACATTGGTCGATGAGCAAGCCACCAATTGTATCAGTGGCGTGGTTAGTACAATCAAACGAAGAATTGGGGAATAAAAATATTTCATGGCGATATCTCTGAGCATAGCATGGGCACCTAATGAGTCCAGGCAATAGACTTTCTCTGCCAAGACAAGAGCGGAGATGTCATATTCTTATATCAACTCAAATCGCGCGCGGCTTTTTTCAGTACATTTGATCTTAATATTCAATCAATTCTATGCTCTAGCCCGTACTTCTACCGACGCTCATTTACGTAGTAGCGGGTTGCAATTCTTTATCGTCACCTGACCTTCTAACAGGCTGCCGCGTGAATATTCGCGAAAATGGCAAGTGTTTGTCCGCGGTTCATAGTTTTCTACCCATAGATTGTCATCTTTCCAGGTTGCAGCCAGGTGAAGCTGACCCTCGGGGACCTTGACAGTCATAACACCGCCGTATCGCTTGACGAATATCTGTTCGAAATGAAAATAATAGGCACCCATCCCAACAGCCAGGATCAAAACCGCACTGATCGCCGCCACCTTCCATTGATTCAATTTTCTTCCGACCAGTGCCAAGATGGCCAATATCAGCCCG
>JABDQW010000015.1 GCA_013042055.1 Gammaproteobacteria bacterium
CACTGCCATTAACCCGCATCGGTATTATCGAGCAACAACAGTCGTTATCGATCATTGATCGAGCAGGTACGAAGTTATTGTTGGATCATCCAGGTTATGAGCATTTCTCAACATGAATACCATTGAATACAGCCAATTGAAAAACCCGGTTGTGCTGATCGCCGTCGGCTTTGGTAGCGGACTTGCACCCAAGGCGCCGGGTACCGCAGGTACGGTAGTGGCCGTGCCCTTGTACTTGTTGATGCAGTCATTGCCGTTGGTCAGCTATTTGTTGATCACAACCTGTCTCTTTATTGCCGGGATCTGGATTTGTGCCTACACGGCAGAGAAGCTGGGCGTGCATGATCACCCGTCGATTGTAATTGACGAGATTGTAGGCTATTTAATTACAATGGTTGCAGCACCGGAGGGATGGCTCGCCGTCGCGATTGGCTTCATCTTGTTCAGATTGTTGGATGCACTGAAACCCTGGCCGATTTCCTGGTTTGATCGTAGCGTCAACGGTGGTTTGGGTATTATGCTCGATGATGTGGTGGCTGGCATCATCGCTATGGCTATCATTCAGGGGCTGGTGTATACACAGATACTATCATGCGAAACTTTTCTGGCATTTTGTTGACGACGCTACTGTTGCTATCTGGTCCTGCTTTTGCGATTACGCAAATAGAGGTACAAGCACTGTTCGGCGGGAAGGCGATCGTGATGATCGATGGCCAGCGCCGCATGCTATCGATCGGGGATACCAGTCCTGAAGGCGTCAAGCTGGTCAATGCGGACAGCAAGCATGCCGTGCTCGAAGTCGACGGCAGGACTAAAAGCTATCAACCGGGTGGCACGATATCGCTGAGCTATGCCAAACCCGAGATGCTGGAAGAGAAAATCTATGCCGACGACCGTGGTATGTTCAATTCTATTGGTGCCATCAACGGTCGAACGGTCCGTTTTCTGGTCGATACCGGCGCTACAACGGTGGCGATGAATAAATCACAAGCCAGAAACCTTGGTATTGACTATCGTATGAAAGGCGAGCACATTGTTGTAAGCACGGCTTCGGATCACGTGAAAGGTTATCGCGTACGTCTGAGCTCGGTTTCACTCGGTAAGATCAAGCTCAGGAATGTAGACGCAATGGTGATCGACGGCAATCACCCAGGACCGATACTACTCGGCATGTCATTCCTGGGGAAATTGAAAGTTGAGAAGGTCGGCGGCGTTATGAAAATCCGTCAACGGCATTGACAAGGATTGCTATTTTTCAGTCCGCGAATGAACGCAAAGTGAAAATAAGTCCGCGAATGAACGCAAATAAACGCAAAGTGAGATTTAGTCCGCAAATGAACGCAAAAAAACGCTAATGACTTAAGGTTTTGATGACGCGTAACCGCTGTATTGCTTAGACCGGTGGGTGCGCCGTACGCACCGAAAACGGCCCGGCCTGTGAACTAAGGATGCACGGTGAGCACGGCGCACCCTTCAATCTAAATTTCACCTTGAGCGAAGGCCTTCAAAAGACTTCGTCTCAGGTAATAAAAACATTTGCGTTTATTTACGTTCATTTGCGGACTAAATCTCAGTTTCCCCAAGAACACTGAATCCCTCATTTTCGAGGAATTCCGTCAACTTGATCAACGGCAGGCCGATCAGTGCATTGGGATCCTCGCCTTCGAATTTCTCGAACAGTGCAATGCCCAGGCCCTCCGACTTGAAGCTGCCGGCACAATTATACGGTTGCTCTATCTTCAGATAGCGTTCGATCATCTCATTCGTCAGCGACCGGAATACGACGGTGTAAGGCACGCAGGCGGTCTGGATATGTCCGCTGAGCGCATTGAGTAGGCACAACCCGGTCTGAAAAATGATGCGTTTGCCCGAAGCGGCTTGCAGTTGTTTGACAGCATTAGCGAAATTGCCGGGTTTGCTCAGTGGCCTGCCATTCAATTCGGCGCTCTGGTCTGACCCGATGATCAGTGCGTCAGGGTGTGTGGCCGCAACAGCCTCGGCCTTGTTTTGCGCTAACCTAACAACCATATTTTCAACGGTTTCATTCGCCCGTAGGGATTCATCGATATCAGGCGAGGCGCAGATATAATCAACCTGCAACCGATCCAACAGCGCCTTTCGATAGGGTGAAGTCGAGGCAAGTACAAGTTTCATAAGGATATTTTAACCGATTCTCCACCAGGCTGAAGAATTCTCCAAATCCCTTTCAGAACTTGTTGATATATAAAGAATATTTACACATACTCTGGATTCATTTAAACTTCGGCGATTATGCAGAAGAAACTGCCTGATACGATTGACTTTTTCAAGCAAGTCGACCGAAATGCTTGTTACGAATGTGTCTGGCCCGTTCAGAGCTTTGAACGTCTGAAAGACGTCATTTATGATAACAAGGGTGAGGTAAAGGCTAGGCTCAAATTTGGTACCCGCGCTGGAGTACGCTGTCTTGACGGTACGGTTGAGGCAGATTTGGAACTCCGCTGTGAGCGCTGTTTGGATCCGGTCAAATATCACATCGAAGGTGGTTTTCGATTCGGTCTAATTAGCAGCGATGAAGAAGCCGGTCTGTTGCCCGAGGAATTCGAGCCGTTAATCGTGACCAACGCCGAGCTGTCTGTGATCGATCTGGTTGAAGATGAGTTGTTGCTATCTTTGCCTATCGTTGCCAAACACGACGAGGAATGTTCAGAGGTTCTGCAAAAACATTCGAATAATGGTAAAACGCAGCATGATACGCATCGACCGTTTGCTGCACTTAAAGATTTAATGAACAGTTAGTATACACAGGAGAATCCCGTGGCCGTACAGCAGAACAGAAAAACGCGCTCAAAGCGCGGCATGCGTCGATCACACGATGCAATCAAGAACAAGACCTTGTCTATCGACTCAACCTCAGGCGAAACGCATCTGCGTCACCATGTTTCTCCCGATGGCTACTACCGCGGCCGCAAAGTGGTTGACACCGAAGACGCCTTTGAAGACTAGTTTGCATTCGCGTTGGTAGCGCGGGAGCACGATGCCAGATTCTGCAGTTATCGCGCTTGATGCCATGGGTGGTGACTTCGGTCCGGAAGTCGTCGTCCCAGCAACAGCAAAGATACTTTCCAGGCGGAATCAACTCCGCATCATTCTCGTTGGTGATGAGGCGACCTTGCGCGACTGTGCTCAACGGCACAATATCGAACTGGATGACAGGATTTCGATCCAGCACGCTTCAGAAGTGGTGGGGATGTCAGACGAACCCGCACTGGCAATGCGCAAGAAAAAAGACTCCTCCATGCGAGTGGCGATCAACCTGGTCCAAGAAGGCAAAGCCGATGCGATCGTGAGTGCGGGAAACACCGGTGCTTTGATGGCGACCGCAAAATTTGTGCTCAAGACCTTGCAGGGCATCGACCGCCCGGCGATTTGCACCACGATACCCTCCAAGGGTGGCCATACGCACATGCTGGATCTGGGTGCGAACGTCGACTGCACGGCAGAGCATTTGTTCCAGTTTGCTGTGATGGGTTCGGTTTTGACCGAAGCCATCGACAGCCTTGAGCGGCCGCGTATCGGCCTGCTCAACATCGGTTCTGAGGCGATGAAGGGTAATGCGCAAGTCAAGGCTGCAGATGAGTACCTTGTCGATGCGCCACTGAATTACATAGGTTTTGTCGAAGGCGATGACATTTATAGCGATAAAGTCGACGTTGTTGTTTGTGATGGGTTTGTCGGCAATATTTCGCTGAAAACGGCAGAAGGCGTTGCCCGCTTGATTGGCGACTACATGAAACAAGAGTTCAAGAAAGGACTGTACAACAAGCTCGCAGGAATGATTGCGCTTCCGGTTTTGAACGCCTTCAGAAAACGGATTGATCCAAGCGCCTATAATGGCGCCAGCTTGCTCGGACTCAGAGGCATTGTCATCAAAAGCCACGGTGGCGCGGACGTGAATGCCTATGCCAACGCGATAGAGATCGCGCTTGTTGAAGTCAATAAATCGGTGCCCAAGCAAATACAAGAACATATACAACCACTGTTACAGAGTAAATCGGCTTGAATTACGCACGCATTACAGGCACGGGTGGTTTTCTTCCCGAGAAGATTCTCACAAATGAGGATCTTGAGAAAATGGTCGATACCACTGACGAGTGGATCCGCGATCGTACCGGTATAACCCAGCGACATATCGCAGGCGATAATGAATTCACCGTTGATCTGGCCGAGCAGGCGGCGATCAGGGCGATCGATGCAGCCGGTATCAGCGTCGACGAGATTGATCTCATCATCGTGGCGACAACGACACCTGATCGGGTTTTCCCGAGCACGGCTTGCTTGCTGCAACAACGCCTCGATATCCATGGCTGTGCGGCATTCGATGTGCAGGCTGTCTGCACCGGATTCGTTTATGGTTTAGGCGTTGCCTATCAGTTTTTTAAGGCGGGTACTTCGAAGTGTGCGTTGATCGTTGGTGCCGAAACCCTGTCGCGTATCATCGACTGGAAGGACCGCAATACCTGTGTTCTTTTCGGCGACGGTGCTGGTGCAGTCGTGCTGCAGGCAGATGCAGAAACCGGCATTCTATCATCCCATCTTCACGCCGATGGCAGCTATGAAAACCTGTTGACGGTACCCTATGGCGTATCGACGGGTAATCGTCATTTACTTGACGGTTCAGCTGGTATTACCATGAAAGGTAACGAAGTGTTCAAGATGGCTGTCAATACACTTGGTCGTATCGTTGATGAAACGCTACAACACAACGGCATGGAAAAAAGCGATATTGACTGGTTGGTTCCGCACCAGGCAAACATTCGTATCATCAATGCGACTGCAAGAAAATTGAGTATGTCGTTGGATAATGTCGTCGTTACAGTCGACAAGCATGGCAACACCTCGGCGGCCTCTGTGCCGCTGGCGCTGGATGTCGCAGTGCGTGACGGTCGCATCAAAAAAGGCGAAACCGTGATGCTTGAAGCCTTTGGGGGTGGTTTCACCTGGGGCTCGGTACTGCTGAAGTTCTGATCGTCGATGCGCTTGATGGGCAGCGTTCCTGTGCTCAATTGCTCTGATGTCGAGCAGTCACTCATTTTTTATCAGCAAGCATTGCAGTTCGTCGTGTTGAACAAGCGTCTGGGTGAACGCGGCCTCGAATGGGTTCACATGCAATCGGGCGATACCATGTTGATGCTGGAACAGGGGCACGTACAGGAAGCACCTAAAGGCAAATGCATGAGCCGATTGTATCTTTATACCGATGATGTCTCGGCGATGCATCATTACCTGACGGCCAAGGGTTACCAAGTGGGTAACATGACCAAAACCGCTTATATGGAAGAGTTTGATCTACACGATCCTGACGGGCAAAGACTAACCATCGGTGCAAGATTGTCTTAATTGTTATACCTATACGGACTTGAGCCGTAGGGCGCGCCGTACGCACCGAAACCGGCTAATTCATTGACAAAAACAGGATGCAAGCTTGCACCTGTCTCCCGCTGAATTCTGACAGAGGATATGAGTCCGCGAATAACGCGAATAACGCGAATAATGCTAAAAAGCCTTTCTTGTATGTATTATATGCGTGCTTTGCGTAATTAGCGGACTTACTCATCATGAGCTGTTGGTGTCTTTGTAACGTATCCAATAGCCTATATCTCCATGTATCAACGAAATATCTAACAAATACAATCGCGAGCGAAGCAAAGCAATCGTGTTTCTCTGGCGATACTCAACAAATACTCCAGACAAATCGCGCTCAGCAACAGATTATGCCAATGCAACCGCTGTGTTATTTAGTTAATCTTAATATTCAGATTTTATGTTCTAGGTAATAAATTTATTGTTTTCTGAAATTGTGCTGATTAATATAGTAACTTCTTGTAAA
>JABDQW010000019.1 GCA_013042055.1 Gammaproteobacteria bacterium
GCTTTTATCACCGGATGGATGCACCCTCATTCGAACGTTGAATGCTTAAAGGTATGCTGAGTCGAAAACCCGTCGTGAATCCAAATCTCTGCGTGACCATCCCGCCTCCTGGTGATAAATGTGGGCCGGTGTGCTCGTTGCGTTACCTAGAGTCACAACATGAATGATAGAGTACGCGTCTTTTTCGTTTAATCGCGACAGTACGGAAGTTGTATAGATGGTAAATGCAATAACCAGCAGCGCGAACCAAAGGTGTACGCAAGAAAGGTGTCGGTTTGCATATCTCCGTATATGCACGTGTGATCTCCCTATCGATCGCTGAACTCGATACTCGTGAATTAAACAGACTCCGCACATACCCGTCAAGTAACCTTTTGCAAACAGGATTGTTATTAGTCTCAGTCCGATCAAATTACCGATATGGATTATATAACTAGCCCGCACTTTTAACCAGGATCACGGGAGCAGGCGGACGTGCAACAGCCGGGCTAAGTCTGGGACACTGGCACACCGACCCACTGCTTCCAGTATTGAAACAGTGAATCATCCAACGAGGCCAACACAGAACGGTCTTCGTATCGGCCAGTGAAAACTGGATTGCCGTCTAACGAGATAGACTGCCCGCCCGCTTCATGAAGTATCAGGTTGCCGGCGGCGTAGTCCCAAGGCTTTTGTCCACCGTGCAAATAGACATTGTAGCGGCAGGCTGCCAACCAACACCAGTCGAGCGCTGACGAGCCAATATTGCGCTGAGAACTGAAGGGTTCTTCGTTAACCAGTCGGATGGACAACTGTTTCGGCAAGCGCTTCATATCGATTTCGGCGATAGCACGTTTGATATCCGTTTTATTCGGCATACATTTGAGTTGCACATGGTTGAGTGCGGCGCCCTCACCTTTGATTGCAGTAAACACTTCATCGCGCTTCGGATCATAAATGAAACCGAGTGCTTGTTGGTTGTTCACGATGAGTGCAATCGATACCGCAAAGAATGGCATGCCTGTCGCGAAATTATTAGTACCATCGAGTGGATCGATGCACCAGTAACCTTCCTCGTTTGACATTGCCTCATGCTGCTGATCCTTCGTCATCTCCTCACCGAGTATCGCGTATTGCGGCCACGCATTTCGGAGCTCTGCGACGAGTCGCTTTTGCATCGCCTTGTCCGCAGCAGTAATGATGCTGCCGTCCGCCTTGTATTGATAGTCGAGTTTGCCAAAGCCGGGAAGCAGGATTTCACGCGCCGCAGGTTTTACGATGGCTTCGAGTTGTTTCAAATCGGGCAGTGTCATATTTCGTAGTCACCAGATAAAAGAATAACGTTGGCTCCTGCCTTCGCAGGCTTAACGCTCTGTTTCATTAGGTCTCTCCTCCGTGGGAACACGTTGTTGCAACCATTGATGACCGACGTTTAATGATGCTTACCAGGGAATATCAGAGCCATCAATATCGATAAATCTGCCCGAATCTTCCTGCCCCAACGAAAGCATGATATTGAACAAATGAGTAACGCTTTCACGGGCTGTGATTTCTGCATTGGGGCCACCCATGTCGGTCTTGACCCAGCCGGGATGCAGGGCAATACACTTGATGCCATCATTTCTGAGATCGATCGACATACTTTTCACCACCGCATTCAGCGCAGCCTTGCTGGAGCGATAGATGTAGCTGTTGCCGTAACCGTTATCGGCCATGCTGCCCATCTTGCTGGTCATACAGGCGATAATTTTACGCTCACCCATGCGGACTTGTTCGATCAGCGCTTCAGCCACTTTGAGCGGCGCAATACTGTTGACCTGGAAGGTGTTGATCCAACTGGCGACATCGACGTTACCGAACTTATTGTTCTCCGAGCCGTAGATACCAGCGTTGTTGACCAGGATATCGATTGCCTCGTTGCGCAGTTCGTAGGCCAAGGCCTGGATCGTGGCCAGTTCCTCCATATCGACCACATGGACACTGACCCGTCCATTTGCCAGTTTAGCAACGGAGAGCAAACGATCGGCCTGCTGCGGGTGCCGGCAGCAGGCAAAAACACGCCAGTTCTGCTCGATGCTATAGTTCACCATCTCGAGGCCTATGCCCCTGCTAGCGCCGGTAATCAATACATTCATCTGTACTCTCTAAGTTGTCAAACATGACTTGCATGCCTGCATGGATTGTGCAATAGTCATACGACCGTCTAACTCCTGTGCGTTAATATGTCCCATTCCGTTGTTGTCACTGGTGCGACAGGCTTCGTTGGCAGTCATGTACTCGAAGAACTGTCACAGATCGATCACAAAGATCTCCATATTATCGCAGCCTGCCGTGATCGTCGAAAGTTGATCGCCGATTTTAACGGTGAAGTGCGCGAAGGTGACCTGCGTGATGCTGAATATCTCGACCGCGTACTGGCAGGTGCCGACATCGTCGTGCATTGTGCCGCATGGACCTCGCTCTGGGGCAAACACAAAGAATCGGAAGAACTGTTCCTCGATCCTAGTCTTAAGTTGATCGACAAGGCGCTGGAATGGAAGGTCAAGCGTTTTATCTTCATCAGCACGACCAGCGCATCCTCACCCAAATACGCTGCCGATGCCAACAATCCAGGCATTCCGAGGCGTTACTGGCCGCATCTGTGCAACGTGATCAAGATAGAAAATGCGATGCGAGACAACCAGCACCGAGGTATGGTGATGGTCAACCTCCGGCTGGGTCTATTTGCTGGTGAACGCTACGCGTTGGGTGTGTTGCCAATACTCCTGCCGCGGCTGCGAACCCGCCTGGTACCCTGGGTGGCCAGCGGGCGCACCAGCATGCCGATCATCAGCGGCAAGGACATCGGCCAGGCCGTTGTGCGTGCAGCCGTGGCTCCGGGTCTGAGCGGCTATGAATCCTTCAATATCGTCGGCCCAGAAGTCCCTACCGCTCGAGAAGTGATCACCTACGTCAGTGATCATTTTGGGTATCCCAAACCCTGGTTCAGCGTTCCCTTCCCCGCCGCCTACAGCTTCGCCTGGCTAATGGAACAACTGGACCGGGTAGTGCCCTGGGAACCGCTGGTGACGCGCAGCATCATTCATTTGTTAGAAGAAACAGACGTAAACAATGAAAAGGCACGCGAGCGCCTGGGTTTTAATCCCGAGATCCACTGGAAAGAAGCGGTGCGCAGTCAGATCGAGGCCATGAAGCGTAGTGATTTCAAGAGCATGAAGATGCACCGGCCCTACAAGCCGGTTTCGATGGATAAAGGCGACTAACCCGAATCGTTTGCACAGAGGATGAGCCCAGACTGAAAGCGCTTTTTTTACCGCAGAGACGCGGAGGCACAGAGGACGACTTGGGTTTGATGTTATGCGATTTCGACCAACGGTAGACCAAATTGTCAGAAGCGATTTGAAAGGCTAGCTAGCCCGAAGGACGGTGGATAGAAATCCCGTGGTAGATCTCCTGAATTTCAGGAGATCTCTCCCAGCAGTCGAGATGACAACCTTTAATTATTCTCTGCGCCTCCGCGTCTCCGCGGTTGTACAAAATCCTGAGTTGAAGACGGATGAAGGTCAGCCGATATTGTAGAACCGGTTCAGATAGAACTGCTCGTACTGGTCAGCCGGCAATGCCTTGCTCCAGTAATAGCCCTGCCCCAGTTGGCAACCCAAGCCTTTCAGCATCTGCAACTGACGATCATTCTGGATACCTTCAGCGAGCAAGCGTAATTTCAAACCACGTGTCAGGCCGGCAATCGCTTCGACGACGGCAGCATCTTCTCTACTGTCTGGTATACCTTCGACGAACAGTCGATCGATTTTGACGATATCGACTGGGAAATCTTTCAGATTCGCCAACGACGCAAAACCGGTACCGAAGTCATCCAGCGCTATCGTCATGCCCAGGCCGTGCAGTTGATTGAGTACGGTCTCAACTTCTCCGATGTTATCGATCAGCGCGCTCTCGGTGACTTCCAGCGTGAAATCCGAGGCCTCAAGGCCGTTTTCGTGCATGACTTCTTTGAACAGTGCCAGGATATCGAGGTCACGGAACTGGCGTGCGGCGAGATTAATCGATATGTTTTGACCTTCCATGCCTTCGTCTTTCCAGTTCCTGAGTTGTCTAGCCGCGGTCCTGATCAATTTTTCACCGATCGGAATGATCAGTCCGCATTCTTCCGCCAGCGGTATGAAGTCACTGGGTTTGATGACGCCCTTGTCCGGATGTTCCCAACGCAATAGCGCCTCGACACTGACGATCTCGTTTTTATGCAAGTCGATCGTTGGCTGGTAATAAAGTACAAACTGATCCTCGTCCAACGCCTTACGCATACTGTTCTCGAGCTCGAGACGTTCCATTGCATTGACGCTCATCTCCGGTTTGTAGAACTGGAAACAATGACGGCCTTTTTCTTTGGCACGGAATAAAGCAGTGTCGGCATTCTTCAACAAGGTGCGCGCATCTTCACCGTCCTCCGGGTACAGCGCGATACCGATGCTGGCACCGATGAAGGTCTCCTGATCATCCAGGCGCACATTGTGTTCGAGTATGGTTGACAGGTTGTCGGCGACTGAAACCGCATCACTGCTGCCATCGATGTTCTCCACGATAATGGCGAATTCGTCACCTCCCAGTCGTGCCACGGTGTCAGCACGTCGCAGCGAACGCGACAGCAGGTCGCCCACCGCCTTGATCAATTTATCCCCGGCGTCATGACCAAAAGAGTCATTCACCAGTTTGAAATCATCCATGTCCACCAGCATCAATGCCATCGTTTCGCGGTGGCGGGCGGCACGCTCAATGGCGTGATCCAGGCGGTCGGCAAACAGTAAACGGTTCGGGAGACTGGTTAGCGTATCGCGATAAGCCAGCAGTTCAACCTTTCGTTCCGCGACTACGGTCGCAACAACGGATTTAACTCGATGTTTGAGCACCGCCCACTTGATCGGCTTGGTGATGAAATCGATCGCACCGACATCATAAGCACGCTCAACCGAAGCATCATCATCGAGGCCCGTGATCATCATCACCGGGACATCGTTGTAACCCTTGTCCTTAATCTGTTTGCAGGTGGTGAAACCATCGATACCCGGCATCACAGCGTCTAACAAGACCAGCGCGGGATGATGTTTTTCGACAGCCTTGATAGCCTCGATTCCATCAGCGGCCTCGACAATATCGAACTCTTCGGACTCCAGCACGTGCCGGATCATCAAGCGAATCGATGGATCATCGTCGGCTAAGACGACGACAGGGCGCTCTTCATATTTCTGCGTGTCATTAAACAGTGAGACCACGTTAGACATACGTTTGATACTCCTAACGGTATGTTTTAGCCGAGCATCGGTACTCGGCTGCAATACATACGAGTGTAGTCTCTACTCACCGATTGTGGAGAAAATCGACGTTATTTTTGTCTTTGTGTTGCATTGTACCTCGCCTTAACCGCAACATACCAGCGGTTATTTCACTTCAAGCTTTTGCTGACCAATTCATAGACATCGCGAGACAGGTGAGGCAGTACACTGAGCCGCTCCAGCTCCGTTTTCATCAGTGTTTGCGCCGATGCGTCAAAGCGACGCCAGCGGGTCAATGGCGACAATAATCTGGCGGCGATTTGCGGATTCAGCGCATTCAGACGTTCAACGTATTCACCGAGTAGGTGGTAACCGTCGCCGCTGGTGTCATGAAAACACACCGGATTCGCCGAGCAGAACGTCCCCAGCAGTGCACGCACGCGGTTGGGGCTCTTCAGATCGAAATCGGGGTGGCGAAACAGCTTTTTGACAGAGTCTATGGTGTCGTCCCGTACCGCCATCGCCTGAATCGAAAACCACTTGTCGATGACCAGGTGTTCCTGCTGCCACTGCCGGTAGAACGCCTCGGTCACGTGCTGACGCTGGCTGGTATCGTTGTGCAACAGCACTCTGAAAGCGGCCAGTTGGTCGGTCATGTTGTCGGCCTTCTCGTACTGGTCCAGCGCGACCTCTACATACGCTTCCGCATTCGCGTAGAACAGATAGGACAATGCCACATTTTTCAGGAAACGCCGGCCCATGGCCTCCGGTGAAAGACTGAAATGGGTCGTCTGATTATCGTGATACACGTCCAACCACTGCTGCTGCAGCCGTTGCGATAACTGCCGCTGCATGAATTTTCGCGCTGCATGGATGGCATGGACATCGGCGACCGGCATGCGTTCTGAAATGTAAGAAATCGATGGCAAGGCCAGCGCGCGTGCCAGCAATGAACGTTCCAGCGAGTGATCTGCGAGCGTTCTTGCGTATGCATCGACAAAATTATCGGGCATTTCCAATGCGACATCGTTCTGGACCATCTCGACCATACACAAGATGATGCGCGACGCCAACTGCTGACCCGCATCCCAGCGGTTGAACTCATCGGTGTCGTGCGCCATACAAAACGCAAGCTCTTCATCAGAGCGGTCGAACTCAAGCTTGACCGGGGCCGAATAACCGCGCAGCAGGGATGCAACCGGTTTGTGCGCGACCTGGTTGAAAACGAAGGTTTGGCTATCCTCGGTGACGTTGAGGACGTGTGCGGTCCGACTATCATCGTCAGCCAGCTGGACCTGCATGTCATCGCCATCCGGCCCCATCAAGCCGATGCATACCGGTATATGAAACGGCTGCTTATGTTCCTGACCCGGCGTTGCCGGTGTGTGTTGCTGCAACGTCAACGAGTAGGTCTGTGTTGCAGCATCATAATCTTCAGTCACCGTCAACACTGGCGTCCCCGCCTGGTGATACCAGTTTCTGAACTGTTTCAATTCGATCGCGTTGGCCTCCTCCATCGCCTGGAGAAACTCCTCGGTCGTGACCGCCTTACCATCGTTACGTTCGAAATACAGATCCATACCCCGGCGAAAACCGTCGACGCCGGTCAATGTATGGATCATACGAATCACTTCCGCACCCTTGTTGTACACCGTCACGGTGTAGAAATTATTGATCTCCATATAGGACGCCGGTTGGATCGGATGCGACATCGGACCGCCATCTTCGGCGAACTGGCTGGTACGCAAGATGTTGACATCGTCGATACGCTTGGGTGTGGCCGCATTCATATCGGCGGTGAACTGCTCATCGCGAAACACCGTCAAGCCTTCTTTCAGCGTCAACTGGAACCAGTCCCGACAGGTGACACGGTTACCGCTCCAGTTATGAAAATACTCGTGGGCGATCACACCCTCGATATTTATAAAATCGTTGTCAGTGGCCGTTTCCTGTTTCGCCAACACGCATTTGGAATTAAACACATTGAGCCCTTTATTCTCCATCGCGCCCATGTTGAAATCATCGACCGCAACGATGTTATACACATCGAGGTCATATTCACGGCCATAGACCTGTTCATCCCACTGCATGGCTTTTTTCAATGAAGCCATCGCATGGTCGCACTGGTCGATGTTATGGCGTTCGACGTAGATCCGCAGCAAAATCTCGCGGCCAGACAAGGTCGTGAAACGATCCTCGATAAAGCCCAGATCACCGGCCACCAGCGCGAACAAATAACAGGGTTTCTTGAACGGGTCCTGCCATCTCACCCAGTGGCGACCATCGTCGTGCTCACCTTGGCCGACAGGATTGCCGTTGGACAACAACACCGGATAACGCTGTTTGTCTGCGATCACCGTGGTCGTGAACGTCGCCATCACGTCCGGTCGGTCTAGATAATACGTGATGCGGCGAAAGCCCTCGGCCTCACACTGCGTGCAGAAATTACCGCCCGACTTGTACAGGCCTTCCAACGCGGTGTTTTCCTGCGGCTTGATCAGCGTCTCGATTTCGAGGGTAAAACTGTCGGGCACGTGGTGAATAATCAATTCATCTTCAGTCACCTCATAGTCTGCATGACCCAGTACAGCCCCATCCAGCTTGACCGCTTCCAACTGCATGTGTTCGCCGTTCAACGTCAGCGGGTAATGACCGGGAAATCCCTGGTTCTTTCGCAAGGTCATCGTCGACCACACGCGCGTGTGCGCTTCGCCGAGTTCGAACACAAGATCGACGGTATCGATCCAGAAATAGGGCTGGGTGTAGTCCTTCAGATGAATGGCTTTGGGTGTTGAGTCTTTCATGATTTTGTCGAGCTATATTTTAGTTATTGTAATCATAGATACGGTGTCACCGAATTTTCTTGATTTATAATGCGCTTGCGATCAAGGCTGTTTTCGCTTCTGTCTCGTCTTATTTTTTCAAGCCCGAAATAATCCGCATAACAGCGATTCCGCCAATGCCGCGAGTTATACATTATGTCATTAAAATAAATACTGCTTGGGTACTCCTGCTGATAATCCGCCACAGTTAGGTTGAGCTGCCCATTCTCTACCGCCTGGTGTACTTGCTGGTAACGTTGATGCATGTAGGCAGACCAGGGCCCGGCAGTTTGAAACAGATCATGCTTCATCCTTTGTATGCCGGGGCTCATCAACACTACCGCTGTAAACAACAGTGACAATAACGCTAGCGCAAGTGTTACTCGTGTACTCGCACGCAGTGCCACAGCATCCGCGGCCGGAGTAATTACGCGCAGTGTAACCGCAACAAGTGTCGCATACCAGCCGAGCAGAAACAGAAAATAAATCGCATCCAGCGTACGCGCAGGCGGCCAGCCGCCCATCGCCCACCACGCAGGAAACTGTAGCACGATCGGCAACATCAGTGTGCACAGCAACAGCAGGGCAATTTCCTTATCCTTGACTCGAATCGAGCCAGCGGGTACGCGCTCGAGTCGGATAATAGCAAAAGGTGCAAGCAAACTGGAAACGATCAACACCGGATTGCTGAGCCAGATCCCGAGCACCTTCAAACCAACTGAGACACTACCGCTGACGGCACGTACAAAATCGTGGCGCAGCGGAAAATCGACCGTACGGACTGCATTGCCCGGAGAAAAATACACGATCGCAAAACAGATCAATGTGATCGCCAGTATCAACAGCCAGGGTTTCAGCCGTGTCCAGCCCGAGCGTATGTAAATAATAAAACACAGCAAACTAACTGAACTAATGGCCAGCATGCTGGTTTCATTCGCACCCATCGCGGTGATGACCAGCAGCATCAACATGACGAGCTGTAAGCTGTGCGGCCGCCCCTGCTGCTGCTGCCTTGCCAGTTGAATCATCAAACCAAGGATAACGAGCAACAGGATATTGGCCGTTTGATACGATAATGCGCCTGCCATCCAGTACAGACTGCTCGCCGGATTCATCAAGCCCAATAGATAGACCACAACAAAGCCCAGCGAGGACAACCATACCGGGGCTGAAAACATCCGGATGCGAAACACTGTCGCCACAAAAAAAGCACTGGCCAAAAACAGTGACACGATAATCAACACCGGGATGTAGCGGTAGCCTTCGAACAAGCCAAACACCAACGGATAAATTGCGTACAAGGCATTACCGGTGTAACGACCACTCCACTCGAAATAGTGGTTCCACATCTCTGTCAACAAACCATGGCGGTTAACACCCGCAGCCAGACAGAAGTCATCCGAAGAAGGATGGGCATATTGCCCCAGCAGAATGAAGACTATGACAACGGCCAGACTAACGGCCAGAAAAAGGTATGGCCCGATACGCAGCAGGGATGATAGCGGTGATTCACTAGATGATGGCATGTGCTTCATTATCACCCGAAACAAACTGGAGCGGTATCAAATTACTATCAGTCTAAAGATAGATAGGGCGGGTGCGCAATTCCAACAATGATGTCGGATGAATGTAGACTATGGCTACAGTCGAATGGTTGGCTGGTCTACAGTGATATCCGAGTTGAGTTTAATGTTTGGGTGCGCAGCTCGTTGCCTGGCCGCCCTTTCAGTGATCGAAAGCTCGGATCACGCCGGTGACGACGCCCAATACTTGCACGTCTTCATTGGTTAACCGTATCGGCTCCATATCCGGGTTAGCCGGTTGCAGGCGAATACCATCGTGTTCGATATAGAATTTTTTCAATGTCACTTGTTCGTTGTTGATCAACGCGACGACGGATTGGCCATTTTCGGCTGTCTCACACTTTTCCACGATAATGATATCGCCGTCCTGAATATTATCGTCGATCATCGAATGGCCGCGCACCTTGAGTGCATAGGTGTTTTTACGCACCATGTTGGCTGGGATCTTGATGCGTTCATGGTCCTCGACACAATCAATTGGATTACCTGCCGTGATCGTGCCCAGTAACGGAATCTCGGTCAGACCGATGGCATCGATTTCAACGGATTCAATATCCTCAACCCAGGTCGGATATTGACGTTTCGGAATAAGTAGACTGACGTTGTTCATGGTGGCGTCTGTTTTCGTTGTTGTACTTACGTTGGCTCAGCTTATATTACTGCAAGCGGACACTCAACGAAAGCGTCCCGACCCATGAACTAACGCTATCATCTCGCGTGAAACGAGAGATGTCCTGACTGCGCAAGCGAGTGCCTATATAACCTTCTCCACCGCGTCAACGGCTTAGCGCATTTTGTCCATTTAGTCTTGCCCGTCATAATTATTGCCAGAATTCATCGTCGAGCGAGCGACGCGCATGATCATTCAGAGCGCGCTAAACATCAGGCAACCGGTGCCGGCTAAGCTCCACTCAGCGAAATCCGTGAATTATGCAGCTCATGCTGAATCCTGCAATAATTCCTCTCATAATAAGCCATGTAGAAACAATGACCTGGCATTCGATTGACTTCGCAGTCTGGATTCTTATGCTTATAGCTATACATTAGCTGGTATCGAATCCACCTCCATACAGGAATTCAGCATATCAGGTCTTGAGTAGAGGAGGCATAGCAATGTCAAGACGACTTTTCTTTTTATTTCCCGACACAGAACACGCTCAACACGTCGTCGATGAACTGGTGAACAAGGGTATTAGTCCTCGTCATATGCATACGATCGCTAACGGCGTCGACCTCGGCAATCTTCCGGAAGCGACCGAGCGGCAGAAGAAAGATGTCAAATTTCGCCTGGAGTGGTTTATCTGGAACACGAACCTGGTGTTGTTCGCTGCGGCCGTTTTCGCACTCGTTGCCAGCCTGGTTGCCGGCAGCATAGTCTGGGCTTTGGTTTCAGTACTAATCATGGCGTTGACATTTTTAGCTGGCGAACGATTTGCAGTGAAAATTCCCGATGTTCAACTGACGGAATTCACTGATGCACTTTCGCACGGTGAGGTGCTCTTGATGATCGATGTACCCAAACACCTAGTGGCTGAAATAGAGGATCACGTGCATCATCGACACCCGGAAGCCAGCGTGGGTGGTGTCGGTTGGACAATTAATGCATTTAACATGTAAGGGGGGTATGAACGATGGCGATTGCAATCAAACTGAAACAATACCTGGATAATGAGCGTGTAGACTACGAGGTAATCCAGCATCCATATGCGGATACAAGTATGAAAGTTGCACAAAATGCTCATATATCCGGTGAGAATATTGCCAAAGCCGTGCTGCTGCATGATGATGACGGCTACGTGTTAGCGATCGTGCCAGCGACGCACAAAGTACGCCTGGGCAAGTTGCACAAGAAATTCAAGCGGCATAACCTCGCACTCGCAGACGAGAGCGATATCGACGAATTGTTTGATGACTGCAGCATCGGCGCAATTCCGGCGCTCGGCAAGGCGTATAACATGGATGTGATATATGACGACACATTTAACAAGCGCAACGACATCTATTTTGAAGCCGGGGATCACACCAGCCTGGTTCATATGAGCAAGGCGGATTTCCGGAAGCTGCTTGATGAAGCGCCACATGGAAAAATCAGCCGTCATATGTGAACAGATTCAGCTTGGACGAAGCAACGCGTATTGGCAGGAAGCAGCACGCACGTAGGGCTACGTGTTGTGTGCAGGCTACGGCGCTGAGTCCGTTGCCTGTTGATGTTTGTGTTGTTTTTAAGGAGGTTAAGGGCGCTGCCCTTTTTACCTTATCAGGAAAGGTGGCTTAGTGATTATTTATTAACCATTTTCTTTAAAAGTCCGACACGCAGGCAGTCACAGAAAAAAAACCTCGTCAGAATTTAAATTTGTGGCCACCCTGTTTACACTTACTTAGCCCGGATGTTGCATGAAGGATTCGGGTTAGAGTCATTACTCCAGACGGCACCGTGGGGAATCAGCTAGCTTTTGCAGATATAATTCATGGAAAAAACGTTCTTTTCTAAACGGTTTGCACTCTCGATCATTGTAGTCACGAGCTTTGGCTGTGCCGCTGATCCTGCCGGGATACGCTACCGCGGAGAATACACGCTGGGTCATGAGGTCAACACGTTCTGCCCCGAAATCAATTCCGAGTGCTATTGGCTGAGTTCAGAAACGACGGCGCAAGCGCGTCATCAACTGAAGACGATATATCAGCAGAAAACGACAGGACTCTACCAGCCCGTCTGCGTGATCATTCAAGGCGAGATCGACAAAACCTCACAGCGAATGGGTTTCGCTCGCGACATGGACGGCCTTGTTACGATATCACACGTCTATGGCGATTGTGATACCAGCAGGACAGTCAGCCATGGCGACTTACAACATCATCGCTGGGTATTGATCAAACGAGATAATCAGCCAACAAAGATTGATGACTGGCCGGTGCCACCTGTGCTTGATTTTGGCGAGAAGCTGTTTGTCGAAGGTGGCAATGGATGTCGGTCATTCAATGGCTTCGCAAAATTGGTGGGCGATAAGCTCGTGTTCGACCAGCTTGAATTCGGTGATGTGCAGTGTGATACTGGAGACGTCGCATTCGGTTTGTATTCGATTGGCGGCGCATGGAAAGTGCGAATCGAGGCGTCACAGCAACTGGTTCTGGAAAGCACCAGTTCAACCTTGACTTTCAAGCAGGACGACTGGCGCTGATGTCAGATTGAAACACTAAGGCGTTTGGTCTCGTGCGACCCAGGAAACGACTGTGGCGCTGCCACCCTACTCGCATTCGGTAAAAACAGACAATCACCTTATAGTGTAAAAAACGACCTCAGCAATACGCAAAAGCAATGAATGATCTATGGGCCGTCCTGGTGCCGATACTTTTGGCAGATATCGTCAATCCTGTGCTATTCGCATTTCTCGTCTACGCCGCAGGCACTAAAAAACCGGTCAGCACGAGCACAGCACTGCTGCTTGGACATACCGCGGCTTATTTCGCCGCTGGCATCGTAATCGCGATCGGACTCGAGCAAATTGAGAACCGACTCGTCAATCCTAAGCCTGTCGATTTTGCCTTTGAGTTTTTCGTTGGCGTGCTGTTGCTCTGGATCGGTACGCGCACTCGCAACGGCTCAGCGCAGCATCCGGAATCTGACGCGAAAGATCTTACGTGCATTACTGCCTTTTTTCTCGGTGCCGTGGTCAATTTTATCGGTATTCCATTCGCAATTCCCTATTTCGCGGCATTGAGCCAGATTCTTAAAGCCGATATCACAACAGCACAAGCCTGGGGCTCATTAGTGGCATACAACCTTGCCTATGCCCTGCCCTTTACCGTAGTACCGATCATGCGGGCTTTAGTCGGTGAGAAAAGCCGGCGTTTTTTTGAGACGATTAACGATTTTCTGAACAAAGCTAGCAGTGTGATAATGCCGGCGTTACTCATTGTCCTGGGGGTCGTGTTGATTATTGATGCGGCGTATTACTATGTCAAAGGCGTAGCTCTGTTTTGAGTAAACGAACGAAAGGAGGAAAGGCCGGAGGGATTAGGAAAGGCGGGGAAAGGTGCCGCCGCTTATTTAAGCTAAATCATGTCCAATTTTGAACAATTTCTTGCCTAAAAATAGATCGTGGTTTGACCATCATTGAATAGGCTTTTGGCCTTCTTTTTATTACTCTAGGTTCGACCCTGCGTGTTCGGTCTCCCACGCGTAGTTGTCCAACCAAAAACAATAGTTCTTTGGTTAATTCAACATTAGCAGCCCCCGTTTGTTGGTGATATGTTAATCATAGTTGGTTCGTGTGCTTGAAACTCAATTGGCGTGGCATGACGTTGCACAATCATTCGGGTTAGTTAACACGTATGCGATGGAGAGTACCATGCCAAGAACAAGGAAGACGCTGGCATCGCTCGATGCCATTCACTACGATCACTGCACAACTCGCTGCGTAAGCCGCGCCTTTGGCGTGGCATAGACCGTTTCAGCGGCCGCTGTTTCGACCACCACCGCCAGTGGATCGAAGATCACCTGCTGTTACTGGCCAGCATCTACATTACTCTGGATGAAGAATGCTTCTGCTGAGCCGGGCTTTCATGGAACTACGTTAAATACCACTCTTCTGTTTGTTGCGCGGCCTTCGGCAGTGTCGTTATTCGCCACGGGTTGGTCTTCGCCGAAGCCTTTGGGTATCAAACGGTCGTGATTGACGCCCCTTTTAACGAGATATTCAACGACGCTCTGTGCACGCGCATCGGACAGCGCCTGGTTGCCTTCTTTCCTTCCCATGCTGTCGGTATGTGCCTGCACCTCGACGGTAACAGAGGAAAACGCGATCAGTGATTCGGCGACCTTGTCAAGCACCTGTTTAGCTGAAGGCGTCAGGTCAGCAGAATTCACTTCGAAGTTGACCCCCGCCAGCGTCGTTTCGAACAGCGCGCAGCCGCTGTCGTTGACAGCGGCACCTGCCACGGTAGCAGGACACTGGTCATCACGATCGACGACACCGTCTTTATCACCGTCGGGTTCACAGCCGGTCTGATCAACGGCTGTACCTGCCGCTGTTCCGGGACATTGATCACTGCTATCGACGACACCATCGTTATCCGTATCCACGGCGATGACCTGCACCACGGACTTCGGGGCAGGCGTTGTGCGTTTGCCGAAACGGTACAGCAGGCCGGTGGTAATCAAGGACGCATCATCATCAAAAGTCTCGGCAACGGCGCGCACGGCCAGTCCATTCTCCCAACCGTATTCGACGCCAACACCGAACGAAAGCTGTATCGAGTTGTCTCGCTGATAAGCCACATTGGCTGAATTGCTGATGCTGCCCAGACCGGCTTTGAGGTAAATTGCGGGGCCGACGTGATCATCTTCACCATGGTCGAACAGATAATAGAGTCCGTACAGGGCAGTCACGGTGTAATCGATTTCGCCGTTGGGATTGAGCCTGGTCGTGCCCAGGTCGTTATAACTCAGCTCAGCACTGATACGGTCACTAAGATCGATACCAAAGAACAGTTTGCCGGCGGTATCCGTATCATCCTCGATCGAGTAGATGGTGCCGCCTGTCTCCGGCGCCATTATGGAATAACCCAGGCCGGCGCCGATATAAATATTCTTCCAGAAGGCGTTATTCTGGTCCGCGGATTCATCGGCGCTGGCTGCCAGGGCCATGGAACACAACACGATAGTTGCTGCCAGCCGCAGGGGTGACAAGCTGCGTAATACCAGCAACAGAGGAGCCAGCAGCAGCCATGGACTGACCATGCCGATACCATCAACACCGGTATGTATAACAGCACCAGCGGCTGTATCTGCATCCAGCAGGTCCGGAGTGCCGTCTGCATCAGAGTCAACGATCGCCAGTGGCAACGTCTCCATGGTGTCATCAAAACCGTCGGCGTCATTATCAACGAAGTTGTCGACCATGCCATTCTGATCAGCGTCCTGGCCCCTGGCTTCGACCAGGTCATAAATGCCATCGCCATCGGAGTCAAGATCCCTCTGGTTCGGCTGGCCGTCGTTATCGCTGTCAATCGGGTTCAGATCGCCGCCGGCAGGCAGGCCGGCGTTATTCACTGCGGGTGTTCCGCTACCCGGCAAACCATCACCATCGGGATCATCGCCACCACTTTCGACCACGTCAGGTACGCTGTCGTTGTCACTGTCCAGGTCGCGGAAATCCGCCATGCCGTCAGCATCGGTGTCGATGACCGCAGCATTGTTGTAACTGACAACAGCGCTGTCAGCTGAAGTTTCGATCACATCGGCAACGCCATTGCTGCCAACGGTGTTGCCCGGATCAATACGACCGTCATTGTCTGCGTCGAGCAGGCCGGTATTGGGTGCCCCCGATTCAATCAGGTCGGATAATCCGTCGTTATCACTGTCCAGGTCTAGGCTGTCTGCAATCCCGTCGGTATCCGAGTCGACAAATCCGGCGCCTTCCATGATGTCCGTGATACCGTCATTGTCATCATCCAGATCGAGCGAATCGGGGATACCGTCGTTGTCGGTATCATCATTGTCCTGGAAGTCAGGAATGCCATCAAAGTCGGTATCCGGTACGGGTAACGGCGTAACCGACAAACTATCGTCAAAACCATTACCATCATTGTCGACAAAGCCGTCCACGAGGCCATCACTGATGCTGTCGACCCCGCCGGCCTCGATAATGTCGAAGATGCCGTCATTATCGGCATCCAGGTCCCGCTGGTCAGGCAGACTATCGATATCGGTGTCCGCTGCTATCAATGCGGCACCGCCAGCCAGGCCATTAGCATCAACAGCCGGCGCCCCCGTGCCCAGCACGCCATCACCGTCCGGATCGGTGGCCCCTGTTTCGGTCACATCGGGAATGCCGTCATTGTCGCTGTCGAGGTCGCGGAAATCCCTCACCTTATCGCTGTCTGAATCCAGTATCGCGCCGCCGTTGTAACCGATGGTGCCGCTGTCCGCTGATGTTTCAACCGCATCGGCCAGTCCATTGACGCCGACACTGTTGCTGTTGTCGATGCGGCCATCATTGTTCAGGTCCAGCGATCGCGGATCGTCTGCGCCTGACTCATCGATATCGAACAGGCCGTCATTATCGCTATCCAGGTCAATGCTGTCAGCGATCAAGTCGTTATCGGAATCAACCAGGCCGTCACCTTCCATGCTGTCGGGTATGCCATCATTATCATCATCCAGATCGGCGTTATTCGCGATACCGTCATTGTCGGTATCCAGCAGCGAAATGAAGTCAACGCTGGCGGTGTCGACGATCGCGACGCCATCAAGCATCCCGCTGATGGTTGCAGTGCCGGTAGTTGTCGCGCTGGTCAGCGCAGCGGTGTAGGTACCGTCACCGTTCCCGTTGACAGCCGAGACGCTGCCCAGGCTTGTGCTCAACGAAACCGTACCGCCGTCTGATGTCAGGTTGTTGCCGTCAGCATCCTTCAACTGAACGGTGATCGTCGAGATCGAAACACCGTCCGCGGTGATGCTGTTCGGGGATGCGGTCAGGGTCGTGGTCGCAGTCGATGCAACTCCCGAAGTGAAATCCACGCTTGCATCATCGTTGATCGCATTGCCGTCGAGCGTACCGGTAATCGTCGCGGTGCCGGCCATTGTGGCGCTGGTCAGTGTCGCCGTGTAGGAGCCATCACCGACGGCGGTGACCCCGGTCAGGCTGCCCAGGTTCGTGCTCAACGAAACTGTACCGCCGTTCGCTGACAGGTTGTTGCCGTTGGCATCCTTCAACTGGACCGTAATCGTCGAGGTTGATACTCCGTCCGCAGTGATGCTGTTCGGGGATGCGGTCAGGGTCGTGGTCGCGGTCGATGCAGCGCCCGGCGTCAAAGCCACGCTGGCATCATCGTTGAGCGCATTGCCGTCGAGCGTACCGGTAATCATCGCAGTACCGGCAGTTGCCGCACTTGTCAGCGTAGCGGTGTAGGTACCGTCACCGTTCGGGCTGACAGCCGAAATGCTGCCCAGGTTCGTGCTCAAGGCAACCGTGCCACCGTTTGATGTCAGGTTGTTACCGTTGGCGTCCTTGAGCTGGACCGTGATCGTGGACGTAGAAACGCCGTTGGCGGTGATTGACGTCGGTGATGCAGTAATGGTGCTGGTCGCAGTTGAAGCGGGACCGGGCGTAAAATCCACGCTGGCAGTATCCACTATGGTATTGCCATCCAGCGTTCCGCTGATTGTTGCACTCCCAGCCCCAGTGCTGCTGGTCAGGCTTGCCGTGTAGCTGCCATCACCGTTGGCTGTCACGTTCGACAATGTGCCAAGGCTGGTACTGAGCGCTACTGCGCCGCCGTTCGCGGTCAGGTTGTCGCCATTGGCATACTTGAGCTGTACCGTGATCGTCGACATCGAGCTGCCGTCTGCAGTAATCGAAGTCGGTGCGGCCGTAATCGTGCTCGTTGCCGTCGAAGCCGTGGCATCAACCACTAACTCATTACTGGTAATATCGGAATTGTTGTTGCCGGCACCATCCGTTACGGTTGCGACTACGCTGTAGGTGGCGTCGGGCAATGCGTTGCCCGGTGGAATCACCAGGCTCCAGTTGTCACCAGTCGCGGTAACCTCCCCACCCAGTGTATAGGTGATCGAGTTGACAACCACAGTAAATCCACCAGCAGCATCGCTCGATGGATAAGTACCTGTGATTGTCGGTGTGTTCGTATGGCTGGTCTGGTTGTCGACCGTTGGCGCCGTCGGCGGTGTGGCGTCGATGACACCGCTCGAGTTGACCGGGTCACTGATAATACCCAGGGTGGCAAAGGTCTGGGTCCAGTCATCTACCGAACTTCTATCGACGCCGTTGAAGTCGGAATTCAGCGAGTTGGTCTGTGTTGCCGTCAGTGAAACGAATCTTAACTGAGTGTCCTGGGTAAAAGTAATGCCAAGTGTCGCCAGCAAGGCATCAAGGTCGGCGACCGGGATCGAAAAACTGATGAAGACATCGATTTTGCCGTCAGCATTCAAATCATTATTGCCGCTCCAGTCCGGATCATTGATCGGGGACACCATGGCAAAGTTATAATTGGCTGCGCTCTGTACGTAACTGTACGCCGGCGAGTTTGCAATCGAGGTGGTACTGGGCGAAGTGTTCAGATCACCACCAGCATCCCAGATTGCAGTATTACCGGAACCGCTGCTAAAGAACACATCCAGCACACCATCATTATTGGCATCCACGCCAAAAAATGCATAAGCCGAATGAGAAGCCTTGGTTTCATCACCAATTCGAAGTCGCAGCGACAAGATGTCATCCAGCTCCGGGTTCACACCAGTCGTGGTACTCTTGTCATCGTAATTGACATAAAAAGACGGGTGCGTTGTATTCCCGATAATCTCGGTGCCTGCCTTGCTGGCCTGCGTATCGGAATAGTAATCAAAATTCGTTCCCTTCAGCAGGGAGTACCAGGCCGTACTACCGACCAGGTCCGTAGTGTAAGCATGAACGCCGCTCAGGTAGCTATTCAATAACAGAGAAATTGAGAACAGAATAATTTTTTTCATGCAACAAATGCTGGTCACTGCGCCAGCCGGCTTATGAGAAAAAGTACGCGAATTTCAGGATTTTCTGCAGATCAACGACTCGCAGGGCGAGCCTTTAC
>JABDQW010000020.1 GCA_013042055.1 Gammaproteobacteria bacterium
ATGCCAAACCTGAAGTCATACGCACCCAGGTCGATGATCGGCACAAAACACAATTAAAGCAGAAAAAGAGAGAAGCCGCTGCTGTCAACCCGGCGGTTAAGAAGCGTTCGAGTAAAACAAAAAAAGCAGCCAAAGCCGAATACCTGAAAAAACTGAAAAAAATGCAGAATGATCTTAAAAAGGTCAAAAAAGAGCTCATGGATGTCAACCGGACTGAAAAGCAGCTGATCGTCAAAATCAAAAATAATGAAGCAAAGTTGGCGAAACTGAAACAACACCAGGCCGTCCTGAGATAGGACAGGTATATTTAGTCCGCGGTGAAAGCTTAGCCACTTGCTGCAAATAATTCTAGATTCCGCAGTTGAACACAGAATTTGTGCTGTTCTTCAAGCGTCAGGGCAAGGCACGACTTGCAGCTAATGGCCGTAGTCCTTAGCAAAAGTTGCAACAACGCCATGGCGCTTGAGGGGCGGCACTAAACTGTGTAGCGACTCACCGGTTGGGTGAGTCTCACATGCTGCACAACTCTTCTAAAAATCATAGCGTTATGTAGCGGTGAGCGGTCAACTGCGGAATCTAGGATAATGCGGGTATGCTGCAACGCAGGATCACTGATGCTGTGGGTGTCACCACTACAGGTGAGCCCGCCGGCCAGGCAGTTCTTACAAGATCATAGAGTTAACTAATGAAACTGGAGCAGTGCGGGATCAGGCGTTGCCTGCCTGTTGCGCCTCGATTTCAGCTTTCACCTTTTCCATATCGAGTTGCTTGGTCTTGGCAACGATCTCATCCATAGCAGATTCCGGCAGCATGCCGGCCTGTGAGAAAATAACGATCTGCTCGCGCAGGATCATTAAGGTGGGAATCGAACGAATCTGGAAACTGGCAGCCAGTTCCTGCTGTTCCTCAGTGTTGACTTTGGCAAAAACAACATCATCGTTTTTCTCGGACACGCTCTCATATATCGGCGCAAATGACTTGCAGGGCCCGCACCAGGGTGCCCAGAAATCAATAAAGACAATATCATTATTATTGATCGTGTCCTGAAAGGTCTCTTTGGTCAATTCTAAGGTAGCCATACGGTCTCTCAACAAAGTAACGAGTCGATGCGATATTATCACATCAACCCGTCGGATGATTTTACTTACCCTATTCTGCGATGATGCTTGTACCCGCGGTCGCAGGCAAACGCGGCATCGTAATTTCAGGGTACGGGCCGGTCAAAGCACCGAGAAATGCAACGATATCATCGGCGTCTGCGTCTGACAGATCTTTGTTCAACTGCGTTTTCGCCATCACCCTGACAGCCTCACCCAAGTCGTTCACCGAACCGTTATGGAAGTAAGGCGACGTATCGGTGATATTCCGCAGCGTTGACACACGAAACATATTAGCATCCGCTTTATCACCGGTCACGCTCTCACGGCCCTTGTCTTCCGCCAGTTGGTACTTGGTGACGTACGCGCCGTCCCCGAATGTCGGGAATTTAGCGTAAAAGCCCTCCCCGAGCTTGGTTTGCGGGCCGTTGAATGCCGCACCTGAGTGACAACTGCTGCAACCATTTGATTCAAACTTGTTCAAACCGCGAACCTGCTGTTCGCTAAGGGCCTGTTTGTCACCTTTGACATATAGGTCAAAAGCACTGTTTGGTGTTATCAGGGTCCGCTCGAATGCAGCCACAGCCTTGGCCGCGTTCTCGACCGTCATCGAGTCTTCACCGAAGGCCTTGTCAAAATAGGGTTTATAGCCAGGAATTTTTCTAACACGATCCATAGCCGTCTCAACATCTTCCATCCCCATCTCAACCGGATTGGCCACCGGGCCCTTAGCCTGGTCTTCCAGCAGCGCTGCACGACCGTCCCAGAACTGGACAGAATGGAAAGCTGAATTCCACACGGTCGGCGCATTGCGCCCCCCGGTCTTACCGTGAACCCCCATGGAAACACTGCGGCTATCGTCGCCACCCTCCATCACATTGTGACACGAATTGCACGAAACCGTGCCGGTGGATGAAAACCGCGGATCCATGTACAACATTTTGCCAAGCTCGACCTTGGCTTCCGTGGTCGGATTGTCGTCCGGAGCTGGTGCAACCTCTGGCAGCGCCCGCCATTCAGCTGCATTCACCTGCGCGGCAAGTATCATTGTCAGCAATACAGCATATTTCAGTTTCATATTCGCCTCCGGATCAGAAAACTAGAAGTTGAGCTAATATATCATTTATTTCTAATATTACTATTAACTTATATCAATTAAATCGATAGATTTTGGCGATTAGCGCTGTGCACAGTCGCGGCTTTTGCCGGTTCGAAAATGCCGGCTAGATTGAGAACGAGAACAGTATTTCCGGATAGGTATCGGAACAGTTGGCAAAAATAGCGTCGTTGCAATCCTGATAACGCTCGTAGACGAAACCGGCGCCGAAATAGAAATTACCTCGCCCCATGAAATTCAACCCCGCGCGATAACCAACCGAGTCCAGGTCGGTGAAATCGCTGATAAAGGTTCTGCGGACAAAGCCGCCAATATAGGGTTTTACGGTTTTAGGCTGCGTGAAGACATATCTGATCTGCGGGCTGACCTTGGTGATCGACGGGTCACCGCTCAGCCAGAATTGGGCATCGATACCCAGTTCCAGGCCGTCGACCACATAATAACCATAGCCAAGGCCAAGAATCAGATAATCGTCCCGGAATGCACTGCCAGAACCGGCAATGATCGCGACGGATTGGCTGCCTTGGGAAAACGGGCCAGCTGTTGCCGTCGCAGGTGCTAATGCTAAGGATAGCAGTGCCGCGACGACGCTGTTGATTCTGACTATATTCATTATCTGTCCTAATTCTGGTATCAGGAATTGTTTCCGAAAAAAGCGTTGCTACATACTGTACGATATTAACCCACACACGAACGCGATACACTCGCCAACGATGCCAATATCGAGTTATCAGCACTCTATCAAAATCAGTGCGTATTAAGTCAATGCGCATATAAATCCCGATACAGCCCGTCGCGACTGATCAGCTCATCATGGCGGCCTTCATCGATGATCTGACCGGCATCGAACACCAGCACACGATCTGCCTGTCTCACGGCACTGAGCCGATGGGCGATAATCAATGTGGTCCTGTTCTGCAGAAAAGCGTGCATGGCCGTGTGCAACCGGGCCTCGGTCTCGGTGTCGAGCGCTGACGTCGCCTCGTCCAGAATGACCACCTTAGGATCCGACAGTATCATGCGTGCGATTGCGAGGCGCTGGCGTTGACCGCCTGACAACCGTATTCCGCTGCGACCAATCAGGGTATCCAAGCGCCTGGGCATGTTCTCGATAACTTCACGCAACTGAGCGATTTCAATAGCCTGCCACAGCTCGGCATCGTCGCGCTCTCGCCCGAGACACAGGTTTTCGCGTACAGTATCATTCAACATCGCTGGATGCTGTAACACAGTGGCGACGTTTTCACGCACCACGTCCAGGCCGATATCCCGGATGTTGACGCCATCAAAATAAAGCTCGCCAGACTTTGCCGGGTAGAGGCCGAGTATGATCTGCACCAGCGTTGACTTTCCGCCCCCGCTGGCGCCGACCAGTGCGACTTTCTCACCTGCCGCGATTTCCAGGCTGACTCCGTCGAGCACATTAAAGTCCTGTCCGTAGGAAAAGCAGATGTCATCCACGCTCAAACCCACCGTATGTTTGCCCTGGAACGGATTGACCCTATGTGGGTACACCGGCTCTTGTTGCAAGCGCAGCAGACGGTTGATTCTCTCGAGCGCTGCATTGGCAGCGTAGAAACTGTACTGAATGCTGAGAATTTCCTGTACGGGATTCATCATGAACCAAAGATAAGCATAGACAGCGAACATCTCGCCGATGGAAAGATCCGTGAATAGCACCAACACCATGCTAGTGGCACGGAACAATTCGAAGCCCATCAGAAAGATAAAAAATGATAACCGATTGGCCGCATCGCTCTTCCAGCCGAAGGCCGTCATATGCTCACGCAGGTCACGGGCACGCGCGCTCACCCTGGCAAGATAATGGCTTTCCCGATTACTGGCACGGATTTGCTGTATGCCATCGAGCGTTTCGCTCAGCGATTGCTGGAAAATTTCAAAAGCGCTATTCTCGTCGCGCTTCAGGGTTTTGACTTTCTTACCCATCACCATCGTGAAATAGATCACGACAGGATTCATCAGCAAGATAAACAAAGCCAGTTGCCAGTGCATCCACAACAACACTGCGGCAACACCGATCACCGTGAGTACCGCGACAATGAACTTACTCAGCGTGCTGCCGATAAACTCGTCGATCGCATTGATGTCAGTCACAAAATGCGAGGTCACCGACCCTGTTCCCATGGTTTCATATTCCGCCATCGAAATTGACTGCAAATGCGCCAACAACTGCTTTCGAACGCGGTAGCTGATGTCCTTGGCGATGTGGGTGAATTCTCGCGTCTGCAACACCGCCAACATCAGCGAGGCAAATCGCAGAACCATTGTCAACAGCATCACCGTAACGATGATGCCCACAGGCCCAAACCAGGACGCAGGCAGGATAGTCTCCAACAGCGCAACGATATCCCCTGGCTTGTCGAGTAAAACCTCGTCGACCATCATCGGCATCAGCATGGGTACCGGGACACTCAACAGCGCTGAAGCAATCGCGATCAAGTTGGCACTTAGCAGTGTCGCCCTGTGTTGTTTGGCTATATCAACAATATACGACCAGTTCATTGAATCCATGGTGGAGATCTGGGATGATCATCAGAGGCGCATTCTGTCATATCTAATACGACAATTCTGATATGACAATCGATGCCATTGCGTTTTTTCAACAACTTAGCCGCAATTCGCGTTATAATAAGGTCTTGTTGTGACATAGCCGTTATCAAAAAGGCGAACCAGTTGCAACTAATACTTGACTTTTTGTGATTTTGGGATTATTTTCCCATGTATGGACACCGCTAGCAACAGAACGCTTACTGCTACTATTGGGCAAATCCTGCGCCCGTTGGTTCGTATATTGCTAAGAAACGGTATCGCCTGCGGTAGTTTCGAGGAAATGGTGCGCAAAGCGTATGTCGACGAAGCCTTCGCCCAGGCACAACGCAGTCGCACCAAGGCGACGATTTCCAGCGTATCTGCTGAAACGGGTCTCTCCAGGAAGGAAGTCAAACGCCTCCACGAGCTCGAGCTCAGCGACAGCGAGAATACAGAGCAGAAATACAACCGCTCTATCCGCGTTATCAGCGGCTGGCTCAATGACCCGCAATTTTCCTATTACGAGGGCAACCCCAGAACACTTCCATTGGACGGCGATGACAACTCATTCGCCGCGTTAGTCAAGCAATACAGCGGCGATATCCCAACCAAAGCCATGCTCAAGCTACTCGAGTCCTCGAATTGTGTCGAAGTCAAGGACAAGCTTGTACACCTGGTCAGGAATGCCTATGTACCCGGAAACGACCCGGAGGAAATCATCCGGATTCTTGGCAACGACACCAATGAGCTGATCAATACGATTGACCATAACCTGACTTCCGAAGGCGAAGCCAAGTGGTTCCAGAGAAAAGTCTCCAATCCAAAGTTACGCACAGAGAAAATAAGCGAATTCAAGGAATACTCTCGCAAACGTTCACAGGCATTACTGGAAGATCTTGACGCATGGCTCAGCCAGAACGAAGCCGACGAGAACATCGATTCACATTTCGTCAGCCTGGGCATCTACTACTACGAGCAAGATCCAGACGAGGATTCCGAACAATGAAGAAATCAATCATCTACTGCGCGATAGCGACTATGACAGCGTTCGGTACCTTATCGTGCAGCTCGGGGGGCAGCGATGTCGCAGGCATTGGCGGCAGTGGTTATGTATCTTCTGGCACCATCACCGGGTTTGCCAGTGTCTATGTCAATGGCGTCGCATTCGATACCAGCAGCTCGACCTTTGACGTCGATGGAAACCCAGATGGTGTTGAGAGCGATCTGGCTATCGGCATGCGTGTCAAGGTCTATGGCGCCATTAACGCGAATGGCGTTAGCGGTACAGCCGACAGTATCAGCTATGACGACGAGTTGCAGGGCCCGGTCAGCGCCCTGTCACTGGCGGATGCCGACGGCGTCCATAGAACATTCAACGTCTTTGGTACGACCGTGCTAGTCAACAGCACGACCACCAACTTCGATGTTTCTGACGAGATCACGACGACCGAAGTGTTCGATTTCGACAGTATCGCCGACAAAGATCATGTCGAAATCAGCGGCTATTACGACTCGACCGGGATGTTGATAGCAACACGTGTCGAACTCGTGTCACAAGCGTTCAACCCGGGTAACGATATCATCGAAATCAAAGGTACGATCACCGGTTTGAGCAATACCAGCTTCAGCCTGGACACGATCCCCGGCCTGACGATTGATGCCGCATCGGCGGCGCTTGAGGACCTCCCCAGCGATCAGCTCAGCGATAACATTTTCGTTGAAGTCAACGGCAGATGCACAGACGCCACATGCACTACCGTCGTCGCGTCGCTCGTCGAAGCGGAAAGCGACGACATTAGCGCTGACGGTGAAGTCGAGCTCGAAGGCATTATTACCGATTACGTCGATGACAGTAACTTCAGGGTCAATGGTCGCCGGATCGACGCAGCAACGGCTGTCAGGGAACCATTGTCGCTGACACTAGAGAACGATACGCTTGTCGAGGTCGAGGGGATGCTCGTCAACGATATATTGGTTGCGACTGAGATCAAACAGGAGGGTGGTGAAATAAAAATCGCCGCCACGGTTTTCAGCGTCGATCCAGCCACGAACAGCTTCGCACTCGAACTCGAACCTGTATTACGCCAGACCATTACCGTCAGCATCGACACTTCGACAGAAATCGAGGATAAGATCAACGAGACCATCGATAATCCCTCAGAATTGATCAACAACCTGATGCCGGGTGATTATCTGACAGTCGCGGGTTTTGATAACGGCACGGGTACCGTGATCGCCACCAGCGTGAAAGTGGATACCGCGGATAAAGTCATCCTACAGGGTGTGGTCTCCGGCTGTAGTGGTGATCTTACCTCGGGAACAATCACCGTACTGAATATCGCCTTCCCTTACGATGGCTCAACCAAATTCGAAGATCAGAACGGAGGCACAATTCCAGACGCGAGTGACTTCTGTGCCGCCGTCTCACTTGGCAGCACGCTGGTGAAAATAAATGACGATGAACCCGACGGTATCGCTAATGAGGTCGATATCGAAGATTAGTATCCTCCCGCACACGGAAGTGCAACCTTTTGGCGTGACAAGCCAGTACCCTCGATCTTGATGGTTTGATGTGCGAAGGCCGCGGATCATCGTTTAACCTAGATTCCGCAGTTGCACACAGATCTAGCGCCACGCCATCTGGTGAGGCGTGTGGTCTAGAAAAATGCACTTCCGTGTGCTTGAAGAGACGGTTTCACCA
>JABDQW010000022.1 GCA_013042055.1 Gammaproteobacteria bacterium
TCTCCACCCTGCTGCTCCGCCATCACCTTCGTCAGCGCCGCCGTCAGCGTGGTCTTACCGTGGTCAACGTGACCGATTGTGCCCACGTTTACGTGGGGCTTCGTTCTTTCAAATTTTTCCTTGGACACTGTTGCTTACCTCGTTAAAAGCGTGTTGTTCTGTTATGCAGCGGATTTACTGTTGATCACCGCATCGGCGATGTTCTGTGGTGCTTCTGCGTATTTTTCGAATTCCATCGAATACGTCGCGCGGCCCTGGGTCGCTGAACGCAGGGCGGTAGCATAGCCAAACATTTCCGATAGCGGAACCTCGGCACGAATAACCTTGCCCGCGGGCGAATCTTCCATACCGCCAACAATGCCGCGACGCCGGTTCAAGTCACCCATGACGTCACCCATGTAATCTTCGGGCGTCACCACTTCGACTTTCATAATGGGCTCGAGCAAGGCCGGATCTGCTCTGAGCGCGCCGTCTTTAAAACCCATCGAGCCGGCAATCTTGAAGGCCATTTCACTCGAGTCGACATCGTGATAGGAGCCGTCGTACAAAGTGACCTTAACATCTTCTATCGGGTAACCGGCGAGCACACCATTTCGCATCTGCTCCTGCACACCTTTGTCAACCGCAGGAATGTATTCTCTGGGTACGACACCGCCAGCGATTTCATTGACGAATTCATATCCCGCCCCGGGTTGTTGCGGCTCGATGCGCAGGTACACATGGCCATATTGGCCACGACCACCGGACTGACGTACAAACTTGGATTCCTGCTCCACGGCCTTACGCAAGGATTCACGATAGGCGACCTGTGGATTACCCACATTTGCTTCGACACTGAATTCACGCCGCAGTCGGTCAACGATAATCTCCAGATGCAACTCACCCATACCGGAGATGATGGTTTGACCCGATTCTTCATCCGTTTTGACACGAAAAGATGGGTCTTCCTGCGCCAACTTACCCAGCGCTATGCCCATCTTCTCCTGGTCGGCCTTGGTTTTAGGCTCAACCGCAACCGAGATTACCGGATCAGGAAACTCCATACGTTCCAGCGTAATCAGATGTTTCGGATCACACAGGGTATCACCGGTTGTCACATCTTTCAGTCCGATAGCAGCCGCAATATCACCCGCGCGAACCTCCTTGATCTCTTCGCGGCTGTTGGAATGCATCTGCACAATACGGCCGATGCGCTCTTTCTTGCCTTTCACCGAATTAAACACCGTATCGCCCGAATTCAGCACGCCCGAATAGACGCGGAAAAACGTCAGGTTGCCGACGAACGGATCAGTGGCAATCTTAAACCCTAATGCCGCAAACGGCTCATCGTCAGATGATGGCCTGCTCGCGCTTGAGCCGTCATCGAGCTCGCCTTGAATCGACGGCACATCTATCGGCGACGGCATATAATCGACGACCGCATCCAGGATCGCCTGAACACCTTTATTCTTGAAAGCACTGCCACAAAAAGCCGGCACAATCTCATTGGCCAGCGTGCGCGCACGAATGCCCTGCTTGATGTCCGCTGCGCTCAGATCGCCTTCTTCGACGTATTTTTCCATCAATTCCTCACTGGCTTCCGCGGCGCTCTCAACCATCTTTTCACGCAGAGCAGCACACTGATCGACCAGGTCGGCAGGTATATCGGCCTCTTCGAAGGTCGCGCCCATGTCGTTTTCATGCCAGTGAATCGCTTTCATGCGAATCAAATCGACGACACCGGCAAAATTGTCTTCTGCACCGATCGCGACTTGCATTGGTACAGGATTGGAGCCGAGTCGCGTTTTGATCTGCTCGACCACACGCATAAAATCGGCACCAGCGCGGTCCATCTTATTGACGAAAGCCATGCGCGGCACGTGGTACTTGTTTGCCTGGCGCCAGACCGTCTCAGACTGCGGCTCGACACCACCGACAGCACAGAATACCGCAACGGCACCGTCCAAGACACGCAAGGAACGCTCGACCTCAATCGTGAAATCGACGTGGCCCGGTGTATCAATGATATTGATACGGTACTCCGGATACTGCTGCGCCATGCCTTTCCAGAAACACGTCGTTGCAGCGGAGGTAATCGTTATTCCGCGCTCCTGCTCTTGCTCCATCCAGTCCATGGTAGCAGCACCGTCGTGCACCTCACCCAGCTTGTGTGAGATGCCGGTATAGTACAGCACACGCTCCGTTGTGGTCGTTTTGCCGGCATCGATATGCGCCATGATACCGATGTTGCGATAGCGCTCTATGGGTGTTTTGCGTGCCACAACTGATCTCTTCAGACGCCGCTAGTGGCTGTTACCAGCGGAAGTGAGCGAACGCTTTATTAGCCTCAGCCATTCGATGGGTATCTTCGCGTTTTTTCACGGCACTGCCGCGGTTTTCCGACGCATCCATCAACTCACCGGCGAGTTTCAGCTTCATGGATTTCTCGCCACGCTTACGCGCAGCATCGATGATCCAACGCATTGCCAAGGTGACACGGCGATCGGCTCGCACTTCAACCGGCACCTGATAGGTGGCACCGCCAACGCGGCGGGATTTCACTTCAACCATCGGGCTGACATTCTGGAGCGCCTGATCGAGCACCTCCAGGGAATCCCCCTTAGAACGCTCGCCGATAGTATCGAGTGCGTTGTACATGATCGACTCGGCAGTGGCTTTCTTACCGCTTTGCATGATCATGTTGACGAATTTGGTGATCTGAGTACTACCGAACTTGGGATCAGGCAATATTTCGCGCTTTGGTACTTCTCTTCTTCTGGACATCGTACTCTACCCCTTAGCCTTTGGGCCTTTTGACACCATATTTAGAGCGCCCCTGCCTGCGGTTATCAACACCCTGGGTGTCCAACGAGCCGCGCACGACGTGATAACGCACACCCGGCAAATCTTTCACACGGCCGCCACGGATCAACACAACCGAGTGCTCCTGCAAGTTGTGACCTTCGCCACCGATGTAGCTACTCACCTCGTAACCGTTGGTCAAACGCACGCGCGCAACTTTACGCATTGCCGAGTTCGGTTTTTTCGGCGTAGTTGTATACACACGGGTGCACACACCGCGTTTTTGTGGCGATGCCTCCAGTGCAGGCACGTTACTTTTGGCACGCTTGCTTTGTCTAGGTTTGCGCACCAACTGGTTAACTGTTGTCATATGACATTATCTCCAAACCCGCGTATTTGGGAGTTTTCCCATGGCTCAAAATAAACCGCAGGCCCATTGGGCCTGCGTAAAAGAGGCGCAATTCTATGCCCAGGACGTTGCCCTGTCAAGCAATGCGCCCGTTAGCACTAAAACAGACTCAGGCGTCCTGTTGCGCCTGTGACTCGGTTTGCCCGACAGAGTCGCCCGGCGACTCAGCATCGCCAAGCTCGGCCGCTGCGGCTCTTTCCGCCTCGGCTTCCGCTGCCAGCTCTTCCTCGGTATGGAAGGCTTCTTCCAGCGCTGCGGTCCGGCGTCGGCGACGATCTTCGTGGTAGGCGAGTCCGGTGCCTGCCGGAATCAAGCGACCCACAATGACGTTCTCCTTCAATCCACGCAAGTGGTCACTGCTACCACGAACAGCGGCTTCGGTGAGCACGCGAGTCGTCTCCTGGAACGAAGCCGCCGAAATGAACGACTCGGTAACCAAAGAACCTTTGGTGATACCGAGCAAAATCTGCTCGTACACCGCTGGGACTTTACCCAATGCGTCAAGTTTTTCATTTTCCTCGACGACACTGGAACGTTCAACGATCTCGCCTTTGAGATAGCTCGAATCAGTACCATCGAAGATTTCTACCTTGCGCAGCATCTGGCGGATGACCACTTCGATATGCTTATCATTAATTTTCACGCCCTGCAGACGATAAACGTCCTGGATTTCCTTGACCAGATACTCGGCCAGCGCTTCTGTTCCCAGTAGACGGAGAATATCGTGCGGGTTGAGTTCACCATCAGCGATAACTTCGCCCTGTTCAACATGCTCGCCTTCGAACACGTTGATATGACGCCATTTCGGGATCAATGATTCGACGGTTTCATTATTTTCCTTAGTAATGATCAAGCGTTGTTTACCCTTGGTCTCCTTACCAAAACTAACGGTACCCGTAGTTTCGGCCATGATGGCTGATTCTTTCGGCTTGCGCGCTTCGAACAGGTCGGCAACACGCGGCAGACCACCGGTGATGTCACGCGTTTTACTCGATTCCTGCGGAATACGTGCGAGCACATCGCCGATGCCGACAGCACTACCGTCCTCTATGTTGATGATCGCCCCGGACGGCAGAAAATAACGTGCCGGAATTTCGGTACCTGCAATACACAGATCCTCACCCGCGTCATCGACCAGGGTAATCAGCGGACGGATGTCTTTACCTGCACTTGGCCGCTGCTTTGGATCAATAACAACAACGGACGACAGGCCGGTGATTTCATCGGTTTCCTTCTGCACACTGACGCCTTCAGAGAAATCAGTGAACTTAACCTTGCCGGCAACCTCGGTGATAATTGGATGCGTGTGCGGATCCCAGGTCGCAACGATCTGACCGGATTCAACATCACCATTTTCGGCCACCGAAATGACCGCGCCGTAGGGTACTTTGTAACGCTCCCGTTCACGACTGTGCTCATCGACCACGCCCAGTTCACCCGAGCGCGATACCGCAACCAGGTTGCCGTTGGCCTGTTTAACCACCTTGATGTGGTGTAAACGTACCGAACCTTTGGTTTTCACCGCGATATTACTGGCAGATGCAGCACGACTGGCGGCACCACCGATATGGAAGGTACGCATGGTCAGCTGAGTACCCGGCTCTCCAATGGACTGCGCAGCGATAACACCGATGGATTCACCTTTGTTGACAATGTGCCCACGAGCCAGGTCGCGACCATAACACTTGGCACATACGCCGTGGGTGTTTTCGCAGGTAATGACCGAACGCACGGCAACCTCATCGACACCCAGGTTTTCGAGCTGCTCGACCCATTGTTCATCGAGGAAGGTGCCGGCGGGTATAACCATCTCGTCACTACCGGCGCGGGTTACGTCAACGGCGACGACACGACCCAACACCAGTTCGTCCAATGGCATGACAACGTCACCGCCTTCAATGATCGCTTCCATAATTAAGCCATTCTCAGTGCCACAATCGTCATTGACCACCACCAGATCCTGGGCAACGTCAACCAAGCGACGCGTTAGATAACCGGAGTTAGCCGTCTTCAATGCGGTATCCGCCAGACCTTTGCGCGCACCGTGCGTCGAGATGAAGTACTGCAACACGTTCAGACCTTCACGGAAATTCGCGGTGATGGGCGTCTCGATGATAGAACCATCCGGTTTAGCCATCAATCCACGCATGCCAGCAAGCTGACGAATCTGCGCTGCTGAACCACGCGCACCGGAATCCGCCATGATGAAGATGTTGTTGAACGAGGTCTGCTTAACGGTCTGACCGTCGGCATCCTGTACGTCTTCCGTGCCCAGTTTATCCATCATTGCCTTGGCAACGGCGTCATTTGCGTGTGACCAGATGTCAACCACCTTGTTATAACGCTCACCATTGGTCACCAAACCCGATGAATACTGATCCTGAATCTCTTTGACCTCGGTTTCAGCGGCACCTAGTATCGCTCCCTTCTCTTCAGGAATCACCATGTCATTGATCGCGATCGATACACCCGCTCGGGTTGAGTAACGGAAACCGGTGTACATCAACTGGTCAGCAAAAATAACCGTCTCTTTCAAGCCGACCTGGCGATAACAGGCGTTGATCAGATTCGAGATAGCCTTCTTGTTGAGATCACGGTTCACCAGTTCGAAAGGCAGACCCTCTGGCAGAATTTCGGACAGCAGCGCTCGTCCGACCGTGGTATCGGCGATGATGTAACGCTCGACTGGATTACCATCTTGATCGAACACAACTTCGCGTACGCGTGCTTTACACTTAGCCTGAATATGCGCAGCACCGCTCTCGCGCGCGCGATGTACTTCATCAATGTCGGCAAAGATCATGTCTTCACCCGGGACGTTGACCGACTGGCGTGTCATATAATACAGACCGAGCACGATATCTTGTGATGGCACAATAATCGGTTCACCTGATGCCGGTGACAGAATGTTGTTGGTCGACATCATCAGCGCGCGCGTTTCCAGCTGCGCTTCGATTGAAAGCGGCACGTGCACCGCCATCTGGTCACCGTCGAAGTCGGCGTTGAACGCGGTGCACACCAGCGGGTGTAGCTGAATGGCCTTGCCTTCGATCAGGACCGGCTCGAATGCCTGGATACCAAGACGGTGCAGGGTCGGGGCGCGGTTGAGCATGACCGGGTGCTCACGGATGACCTGTTCGAGGATATCCCAGACTTCACTGCCCTCTTTCTCGACCAGTTTTTTTGCGGCCTTGATCGTGGTGGCCAGGCCACGACGCAATAACTTATTGAAGATGAACGGCTTGAATAATTCGAGCGACATCTTTTTCGGCAAGCCGCATTGATGCAGCTTCAGTGTCGGCCCAACCACAATCACCGAACGGCCGGAATAATCGACGCGCTTGCCCAGCAGGTTTTGACGGAACCGACCCTGTTTACCCTTAATCATATCCGCCAGCGACTTCAGTGGACGCTTGTTGGTGCCGGTAATGGCACGACCACGACGACCATTGTCCAGCAGTGCGTCAACCGATTCCTGCAACATGCGTTTTTCGTTGCGCACGATGATATCGGGAGCGTAAAGCTCGAGCAGACGGCGCAGGCGGTTGTTGCGGTTGATCACTCGACGGTAGAGATCGTTCAGATCCGAGGTCGCAAAGCGACCGCCATCGAGTGGTACCAGCGGTCGCAGATCCGGTGGCAACACCGGCAGTACCGTCATGATCATCCACTCGGGCCGGTTACCGGACAGCTGAAATGATTCGACTAGCTTCAGGCGTTTGGCCAGACGCTTCAGTTTAGTTTCAGACTTGGTCGCGCCCATATCTTCACGGATCTGAGCTGCTTCGCGCTCCAGATTGAGACTGGAAAGCATTTCATATATCGCTTCCGCGCCCATACGCGCATCGAATTCATCACCGTGCTCTTCGATAGCTTCGAGGTAAGTATCGTCTGTCAGCAGCTGCCCCTTCTCCAGCGTGGTCAGGCCAGGATCGATCACGACGAATGCTTCGAAGTAGAGGATACGCTCGATTTCACGCAGGGTCATATCGAGCAATAAACCGATACGTGAAGGCAGCGATTTCAGGAACCAAATGTGTGCGACTGGACTCGCCAGATCGATGTGACCCATGCGCTCGCGCCGAACTTTTGACTGCGTGACTTCGACGCCACACTTTTCGCAGACAACACCGCGGTGTTTCAGACGCTTATACTTGCCACACAGGCACTCGTAGTCCTTCACCGGACCAAAAATCTTTGCGCAAAATAAACCGTCACGCTCCGGTTTGAAGGTACGGTAGTTGATTGTTTCAGGCTTTTTCACCTCACCATATGACCAGGAATGGATCATTTGCGGCGATGCCAGACTGATTCGAATCGAATCAAAGTCTTCTTCTGAACTTTGCTGCTTTATCAGTTTGAGTAGATCTTTCAAGGCACTAACTCCTGATGTCTGATCTGTTTTAATTCGTTATTCGGAACCCGGGACTCAGGAGTCCTGTTCCTGCTCGAGTTCGATGTTGAGGCCAAGGGCACGTATTTCCTTGAGCAAGACATTGAAGGATTCCGGCATTCCCGGCTCCATCCGATGGTCACCATCGACGATGTTCTTGTACATCTTGTTACGACCCGCAACGTCATCTGACTTCACGGTCAGCATTTCCTGCAAGGTATAAGACGCTCCGTATGCCTCGAGCGCCCACACTTCCATTTCACCGAAACGCTGACCACCAAACTGCGCTTTACCACCCAATGGCTGCTGCGTGACCAGACTGTAGGGCCCTGTCGAACGCGCGTGCATCTTGTCGTCGATCAGATGGTTGAGCTTGAGCATGTACTTGTAGCCAATCGTAACCGGGCGCTCGAATGCTTCACCGGTGCGCCCGTCGTATAAGGTGGTCTGACCTGTTATCGGCAAATTGGCCAGTTCGAGCATGCGGTGGATTTCGCTTTCCTCCGCACCATCGAACACCGGCGTTGCCATCGGCACACCATCGCGCAGATTGCCAGCCAGCTCGCGCAATTCATCGTCATTGAACGATTTGAGGTCGACCTTTTTGCCATTATGGTTATATATTTGGTCGAGGAACTTGCGTATCTCGGTGACGCTCGACTGCTGAGCAAACATCTTGCCGATCTCGTTACCCAAGCCTTTAGCTGCCCACCCCAGATGGGTTTCGAGAATCTGGCCAACGTTCATGCGTGAAGGCACACCCAGTGGATTCAACACGATATCAACCGGGGTACCATCCTCGGTATAAGGCATGTCCTCGACAGGAACGATCATCGATACCACACCCTTGTTACCGTGACGACCAGCCATCTTGTCACCGGGCTGCATACGGCGCTTCACCGCCATATAAACCTTGACCATCTTCAGCACACCCGGCGCCAGATCATCACCGGCCGTCAACTTACCTTTCTTCTCATCGAACAGCTCATCAAGGCGTTTGCGTTGCTCCTTCAGCTGCTTGGCGAGCATCTCCATCTGCTCGTTAGCTTGTTCGTTCTTCAGACGAATCTCAGACCAGTTCTTGCGGTCCAGCTCATCAAGATAGGTCTTGGTGATTTTTGCCCCCGCCTTCAATCCCTTGGGCCCGCCGGCAGCTTGCTTGCCGACCATCAAACTGTCCATACGATCGTACAGATCTTCTTCGATGATGTGCCACTGCGCGTCCACATCTTTCCTGACTTGAGCGATTTCCATATCCTCGATTTCGAGCGCGCGTTTGTCTTTCTCTACACCATCTCGGGTGAATACCTGTACACCGATCACAGTACCTTCCATGCCGGATGGTACGCGCAGCGAGGTGTCTTTGACGTCAGATGCCTTTTCACCAAATATCGCACGCAGGAGCTTCTCTTCTGCGGTCAGCTGGGTTTCGCCCTTGGGCGTCACCTTACCCACAAGAATGTCGTTGGGCTTGACTTCAGCACCGACATAAACCACACCCGATTCGTCGAGTTTCGACAGCAAGCCTTCGCTGACGTTGGGAATATCGGCGGTGATTTCTTCAGAACCAAGCTTGGTATCACGCGCCACGCAAGAGAGCTCCTCGATATGAATCGTCGTGTAACGGTCCTCTTCGACCACACGCTCCGAAATCAAAATCGAATCCTCGAAGTTATAGCCATTCCAAGGCATGAACGCGACCAGCATGTTCTGCCCGAGCGCGAGCTCGCCCATATCCGTCGAAGGACCATCAGCGATTGCATCGCCTCGAGACACCCCATCACCTACGGTGACCAGCGGACGCTGGTTCATGCAGGTGTTCTGATTCGAGCGGGTGTATTTGGTTAAACTGTAGATATCGACACCAGCGCTATCGCCCGTTGCTTCATCATCGTTTACCCGAATCACGATACGGCCCGCATCGACCGACTCGACTTTACCGCCACGGCGAGCAACCACAGAGGAGCCGGAATCGAGCGCCACCGTGCGTTCCATGCCGGTACCGACCAGTGGCTTCTGCGCGCGCAGGGTTGGGACCGCTTGACGCTGCATGTTAGAACCCATCAAGGCGCGGTTGGCGTCATCATGCTCGAGGAAGGGAATCAACGATGCCGCGACCGAGACGATTTGCTTGGGCGAAACATCCATGTATTCGATCTGGTCTGGCGAAGCCAGCGTGAATTCATTGCTGTGGCGACACGAAACCAGCGCATCGACCAGCTTGCCTTTATCATCCAGCGTTGCGTTCGCCTGTGCGATCATGAAATTACTTTCTTCGATGGCAGACAGGTAGTCGATATCCGAGCTTGCCACACCGTTTACGACCTTGCGGTACGGCGTCTCAAGAAAACCATACTCGTTGGTCCGCGCATACACAGACAGCGAGTTGATCAGGCCGATGTTCGGGCCTTCAGGGGTTTCGATCGGACAAACGCGACCGTAATGGGTCGGGTGCACATCGCGGACCTCGAAGCCCGCACGCTCGCGTGTCAGGCCACCCGGGCCTAACGCAGATACGCGACGCTTGTGCGTCACTTCCGATAGCGGGTTGTTTTGGTCCATGAACTGCGACAGCTGGCTTGATCCAAAGAACTCTTTCATTGCAGCCGCAACCGGTTTTGCATTGATCAAATCTTGAGGCATCAGCTCATCCTGCTCCGCCGTTGTCAGACGTTCCTTGACCGCGCGCTCGACTCGAACCAGACCGACACGGAAGGTGTTTTCTGCCATCTCGCCGACACAGCGGATGCGACGGTTTCCAAGGTGGTCGATATCGTCAACCATACCCTTGCCGTTGCGAATATTAATCAGCTCTTTGAGTGCCGCAAGAATATCATCCTGGCTTAGCGTACCGCCCTGCCCTTGCTCTTCGATTCCGAGGCGTCGATTGAATTTCATGCGCCCCACCGCAGACAGGTCATAGCGATCTGCGGTGAAAAACAGGTTATTGAACAGGTTTTCTGCCGCATCTTTCGTTGGCGGCTCACCCGGGCGCATCATACGATAGATTTCGATCTGCGCTTCCAGTTGAGTTGTGGTTGGATCCAGCCTCAGCGTATTGGAGATGAATGGCCCCGCTTCCAGGTCATTGGTATAAATCACCCTGAAGGATTTGACATTGTACTCGTGCAGATGCGCCACCAGCTCTTCGGTGAACTCGGCATTGGCAGGCGCAATAATCTCACCGGTATCGGTGTCGATGATATCGTGAGCCAGAACCTTGCCATAGAGATAATCGAGCGTTGCGTTCAGCTTCTTGATCTTTTTGGCTTCGAGCTGTTTGATTTGACGCATGGTGACGCGGCGTCCCGCCTCTACGATGACCTCTTTACCAGCCTTGATATCAAACGACGTGGTTTCACCGCGCAAGCGCTCCGGTACCAGATCGAAACTGATACCGTCCTTGTTGAACGTGTACTCGATGGTTTCAAAGAAGGTGTCGAGAACCTGTTCGTTATTGAACCCCAAGGCACGCAGTAAAATCGTCGCCGGCAACTTGCGACGACGGTCGATACGCACGAACACGCAATCCTTCGGATCAAATTCGAAATCGAGCCATGAGCCACGATAAGGAATCACACGCGCAGAATACAGGATCTTACCTGAGGAATGGGTCTTGCCCTTGTCGTGATCGAAGAGCACACCCGGCGAGCGATGTAACTGCGAGACAATCACGCGTTCGGTTCCATTGATGACGAAGGTGCCGTTTTCGGTCATCAGCGGCATTTCACCCATGTAGACTTCCTGCTCTTTAACGGCTTTGGGCGTTGTTTTCTTCTTTGCCTCTTTGTCGAAAATCGCGAGGCGCATGGTAACGCGCAGTGGGGCGGCATAGGTCAATCCGCGCAGCTGGCATTCTTTGACATCGAACACCGGTTTACCCAGCGTGTAGTTAACGTACTGCAGTTCCACATGCCCCGAATAGCTGACAATCGGAAAAACAGAAGTGAATGCACCGTGCAACCCAATATCCGTGCGCTTCTTTTGTTTCACGTCAGCTTGCAAGAAGCTTTTGAATGAATTGAGCTGCATGGAAAGCAAGTAGGGCACATCCAGAATAGGTGGACGTTTACCGAAATCCTTACGGATGCGTTTTTTCTCGGTAAAAGAATATGCCATCAGTAATCCTCTATTGCGCGTCTAAATTAAAAAACCGAGACCTTACAGGTCTTCCGTCCGCGATAAGCCACCAGGCCAGCTCATCAACGGTTTGTTCGTTATCTCGTTTACTGCCACAAACAGCAAAAGGCCGGCAGCCGCTTGTTTAATAAAACAATGGCCACCAGCCTGTGCTGCTGCTGAAATCCCAGCTTCAGCGATCTGTCTACTTGAGTTCGACAGATGCGCCAGCTTCTTCTAGCTGCTTTTTGAGTTGTTCAGCTTCGTCTTTGCTTGCACCTTCCTTAATAGTGGCAGGTGCGCCTTCAACCGTATCTTTGGCGTCTTTCAGGCCCTGGCCGGTGATAGCACGAACGGCTTTAATAACCGAAACCTTGTTGTCGCCGATAGCTGCGAGAACAACATCAAACTCGTCCTTCTCGGCAGCAGCTTCTCCGCCGGCATCGGCAGCAGCGACTGGTGCTGCGGCAACTGCTGCGGCAGCAGAAACGCCAAATTTATCTTCCATAGCAGAAATCAAGTCTACGACTTCCATTACGGACATGTTGGATATAGTTTCCAGAATGTCTTCTTGTGAAACAGCCACGATTCTTCTCCAGATTAATAGTTGAATAAATGTAAAGTAGCGTTGGTAACTACGCACTCGCCTGTTTTTGATCTCGTATGGCGGCCACGGTGCGAACCATTTTCGCGTGCGGTTCGTTCAATGTACGCACGAATTTCTCGATCGGCGCTTTCATCACCGCCATCAATAGGCTGAGGGCCTGCTCACGATTTGGCAGTTTGGCCAGGCGATCTATCTCGCCGGCATCAAGCAATTCACCACCAACAGCAAGCACTTTGGCAATCAGCTTGTCGTGTTCTTCAGAGAAATCCTTGACGAGTCGAGCGGCTGCACCCGGATCTTCCTGCGAGAAGGCCATGACCAACGGGCCCACCAGCGAATCCTGCATACACTCGAAATCAGTGCCCTCAATGGCGCGCTTGGTCAGCGAGTTCTTGATGACGCGTAGATAAACACCTTCATTGCGCGCTTTCGCACGCAGATCGGTCATTTCTTCAACGCTCAATCCACGGTACTCGGCAGCTACCGCCGAGTGTGCACTCGCTGCAATCGTAGATACCTCAGCGACAATCGTTTTCTTGTCTTCGAAACTAAGTGCCACTTTAGCTCTCCAGTTAAGCTTCGGCTGCTCCACTATCATCGATGGAACGACCTCGGCCAAGTTAATGGATCAACTCGCGTCGACCCTGCTTCGGTGTCCCCAGACGATCCCATCTGGCGTTTCACCATCTGCGCGGGAAATTAAGCACCACGAATGAATCGCGGCGCACCTGCGGTCTTTGACGTCACCGATAACTCGGCTGTCAAATCTTCGGAATAATCAGCAATGCCGATTACTCCGAATTCTTTAAGGAAACTCTGATTCAAAGTTTCCGTGCGGCACATGAATGTGCCGCCATTTTCAATCAAAAATGTGATTGAAAATGAAGAAAAAGAAAAATCACACTTTTTCTTTCGCGTGCCCGGACAGGCCATTGATGGCCTGCTCTGTGTTATGTTCTGGGTTTAACCAAGACTGGCCTGATCGATTGCAATACCAGGACCCATGGTCGATGAAACTGCAATTTTCTTCAAATAAACACCTTTTGAAGCGGCTGGTTTGGCCTTGACCAGGTCGGCAATCAAGCCTTGAATATTTTCTTTCAGCGCCGCCACGTCGAATTTCACGGTACCAACCGAGCAATGAATGATGCCGCCTTTGTCGACACGGTAACGCACCTGACCCGATTTTGCGTTCTTGACGGCGCCAGCGACATCGGGCGTTACCGTTCCCACTTTGGGATTAGGCATCAAACCGCGAGGCCCGAGTATCGGACCGAGCGAACCAACAACACGCATTGCGTCGGGTGATGCGATGACCACATCAAAGTTGAACTCTCCTTTTCGGACCTGCTCAGCCAGATCATCCATACCCACGATATCGGCACCCGCCGCTTCAGCCGCCTTGGCATTTTCACCGTCGGTGAACACGGCTACGCGTACTTCCTTGCCGGTGCCGTTGGGCAGCACAGTCGCACCGCGAACGACCTGGTCGCTCTTTTTAGGATCAATACCGAGATTAACGCTGACATCAATCGACTCGTTAAATTTAACGGTGGAAAGTTCCTTCAATAGCGTGAGCGCTTCTTCGACCGGATACAGCCTGTCCTTGTCGAGCTTTTCGTTGATCACTTTCAGTCTTTTCGTCAATTTAGCCATCAGTTCACACCTTCTGTCTCAATACCCATACTGCGCGCCGTGCCGGCGATGGTACGTACAGCCGCATCCATATCCACGGCGGTCAGGTCCGGCATCTTGGTAGTAGCAATCTCTTCCAGCTGAGCACGGTTCACCTTACCAACCTTGTTGATATGAGGCTCTCCACTACCGCTTTTGATACCGGCCGCCTTTATCAGCAAAATTGCCGCAGGCGGTGTCTTGGTGATAAACGTAAAACTTTTGTCGTTATAGACTGTGATAACGACAGGAACAGGCAACCCCTTTTCCATACTCTGGGTTTTAGCATTGAAAGCCTTGCAGAATTCCATGATATTGACGCCATGCTGGCCCAGCGCAGGACCCACAGGCGGACTTGGATTGGCATCACCAGCGCCCACTTGCAGCTTGATGTATGCATCAACTTTTTTAGCCATATTTTACTCCCGGGTCCGAACGCCTGGCACCAATGCCCGGCTCCCCGCATTAACAAGAGTTTTTAACAACAAACCAGGCATTATAACACGAACCTGCGCTTAGTTTCCTCGCTAGCGTTACGGGAATTACCTTGAACAACTAGCCTTTCTCTACCTGACCGAACTCCAACTCGACCGGTGTCGAACGTCCAAAAATCAGCACCGCCACTTTCAGGCGACTGTGCTCATAATCCACTTCTTCGACAACACCGCTGAAGTCATTAAACGGCCCATCGATAACGCGAACAACCTCACCAGGCTCGTAGAGCACCTTCGGTTTCGGCTTTTCTGCACCTTCCTGAATGGCGCCAAGAATCTGCTGCGCCTCCTTGTCCGAAATGGGTGCAGGCTTGTCCTTGGTTCCCCCGATAAAGCCCATCACTTTGGGCACATCCTTGACCAGATGCCAGGTTTCATCGGTCATTTCCATTTGCACCAGCACGTAGCCGGGAAAGAATTTTCGCTCTGAACGCCGCTTCGCGCCGTCCCGCACTTCCACCACTTCTTCAGTGGGAATCAGAATGTCGCCAAACTGATCCTGCATGTCTGCCAGAGCAATATGCTCTTCCAACGATTCTTTGACCTTGGCCTCAAAACCGGAATACGCATGTACAACATACCAACGCATACTCACAGCTAGCCCCCTTGCCCAGTCAACATCTGAACCGCTTTCAATAGCATCATGTCAATCAGCCAAAGGAAAATCCCCAGAATAATCACAGCAACGACCACCATTAGAGTTGTCTGAACCGTCTCCTGCCGTGTCGGCCAGACAACCTTACGCACCTCGGCGCGCGCTTCATGGCCAAATGACACAATGGCCCGGCCCGTGCCAGTCGTCAGCGCAATCCCGACCGCAACGATCGCCAAAGCCACCAGCCCCAGCACGCGATACAGCAGCGACGCATCCGCGTAATAGTAGAATCCACCAATACCAACAAGCAGGACCGCTATGGCGATGACCAGCTTGAAAGTATCCAGTTTGTTCGAAACTTCTGTTTCGGTCTTTGCGACCATAACGCTTTTAACTACCTGCTGAACCGTTTAAAGTTTGGCAGGCCAGGAGGGACTCGAACCCCCAACCTGCGGTTTTGGAGACCGCTGCTCTACCAATTGAGCCACTGGCCTATAGTCATATCGAGTGGATACCAGCAATCAGGAACGGGCCAACCCTGGGCCGGCCCGCATCCTGATGCTCGCTCGATTGAATTAGTGCCTATTCAATAATCTTACTGACGACGCCGGCACCCACGGTGCGGCCACCTTCACGGATCGCAAAGCGCAGACCCTCTTCCATCGCGATCGGCGCGATCAGACTCACCGTCATCTTGACGTTATCCCCCGGCATCA
>JABDQW010000024.1 GCA_013042055.1 Gammaproteobacteria bacterium
TTCATCGCGCGGTAGCGTTGCAGGTCCTCAGGTCTGTCCACGTCCCAGCATTCGGGCAACAGCGTGTATTCGAGGCCCAACGAATCAAGGTTGCGCAGCGTGTCTGCGAGAACATGTTTCGTACCCCAAGGGATATCTGCAAGCAGGTCATCATGAAAGCTCGATGTGCCTAGCAGAACATAGCCACCGTCTTCGGCTGGAACCAATGCTACATCATAATGGTCCAGCTGTTCGATGGCAGACTCGATCGTTGGCATGCCCAATGCGGGAGCATCCGATCCGATGATTACAACCTTCTTGTAGCAGTGTAGCATTGCCTTGATAGCGCCAGACATACGCTCGCCCAGATCATCACCCAGTTGTGTTTGTAACTGTGTGCGGTAACGTTGCCTGCAAGCGGAAAAAAACGGATGATGCACATCGGGACTGCACCACAGTTGGACATCGCACAACCCCGGAGACGTGCACATCTGCAATCGATTTTGAGTTAATTCCACGTGTAGCTGCGCTGCCTGCGCCGCGCTTATCTGCGGCAGCAATCGGGTTTTGACCCGACCGGGAACGGGCGCTTTGGTAAAAATCAGAATGACGCTGTCTGCATACTTCAGGAACGGGCTATTCATCGATACTGCTGCGCAAGTTTATCTACAGACACGCCGAGTTTAAACAACAGGCGCAGCCGCCACATTAACAATACCGTGTGTAAGATACCATGTTCTTCCCACCGTCGACTCGAGGTAATCACGGGTTGAGATATGCATGCCGGCCATCCGAGATTACGCAGTCTCTTGCTGAACAGCACATCTTCCATCAGTGGTATTTGCGGATAATCACCGATGATGTCGATGCATTCGTTACTGACGAATATCGCCTGATCACCGGTAGCGACGCCTGTCAAACGAGAACGCAGGTTCATCATACGCTCAATGATACGAAACATCAGATGCTTACCCGATAGTCGCACGTTGAAACGACCCCAGAAATAACCATCTTCGATAGCGTTTATGGCTCGTGTCAATGCCTGATGCGCCATTTGCGTATCGGCGTGGAGAAACAATAAAATGTCGCCTTGTGCCACGGCAATACCATGGTTCATCTGCCACGCCCTACCTCGACCGCTGCACAGTACTTTATCCGCATGCGACTGCGCGACTGTCACAGTTTCATCACTACTGCCACCATCAACAACGATTAACTCGTGCCCCTGATTTCGGCATGGTGCTAGCTTAGTCAGTGTTTCAGCTATATGCTCAGCTTCGTTCAATACAGGAATAATAACAGAGACTTTCATATCAATGAGCAGAATCGGCAAAGTCGATATACCGGAGCCTAAGCATTGCTGGCTAGGGCCTGTTAACAGGCCCTAGGATAAGGCACCGCCGCAGCTGGAACCCTGTCCAGCCGTACAACCATAACAATGGTCCATCACAACAATGGGTTCATTACAAATATCCTTGGCCATGATATCCCTGATATGGGTTCTACCGTTGCCCGCGCCTAAGCACAGACCCAGCATCTGGTTAAAGTCACAATCGTAAACATAGCCCTGCCAATCAACGCTGACCAGTTTTTTACACATGACCGAATCGAGATTTTCAATCTTGTGTGAAGTTTTCAGTGTATTCATGTATGAATTGAATTCGCCCTTTGACAAAAGCGTACTACCGAAGCGCTTTATCGGCATATTCGCCAGCGTAAACAGCCTGTCGAATCGTATTGCGTACTCTTCACCCAGTACCTTCCTGTATGCCGTCTCCAAGTCAATTTGTGGTGGTGGCAAGCTTGCACCTTGCGGGTTATATACCAGGCTCAGAATCAAGCTTTCCCCCGCCCCATAGCCATAGCTATTGAGTTTCTGCAAACCACTGATGCTTTTTTTAAACACACCTGATCCACGCTGCGAGTTGACATTTTCTTCCAAATAACAGGGCAGCGACGCGATAATTTCGACACGATTTTCTGCCAGAAATCCTGCCATTTCTTCGTATCCCGGCTCTTCAAGAATCGTCAAGTTACAACGGTCCATTACATGCACGCCTTTCGTACGCACCGCACTGATCAAATCCATGAAATGTGGATTCATTTCCGGCGCGCCCCCTGTTAAATCCAGGGTTGTGATGCCTTGTTTATCGACAAACTCGATCACATCATCGATGGTGCCACGCTGCATAACTTCTTCACGCCGCGGGCTGGCATCAACATGACAATGTAAACATTGCTGATTGCACCGATAACCCAGGTTCACCTGCAAGGTATCGAGTTTGTCGCGACGCAACGTAGGAAAATCAGTATTTCTCAAATATTCGATTGTACTCAGCATTGTTCACCTCACGGCATCCATCGACTCAAAAATCGTACCAAGGTTTTCGATGTAGAACTGAACACGCTTTCCGGGTAAAACTGACTGGCTCTACACCGGTTAGACTGAGTATACCCTGGATAAACACACTTGAATAACACGCTGTATTTTTTATCATCTCAGCTTTACATCACTGGGCCAATGCCTTATCAGTTTTTTACGCCGCCTGGTGAGAAATGCGGGCTAGAATTGACCGGCAGTATATACTTATTTGTACTTATTTATTAAATACTTACAGAATATCGGTGGGATCAGTTAAAGGGGTGATTCAAAATAATGGTCTGATCTCGCTCCGGTCCAGTGGAGACGATATCGATCGGCACGCCGACGATTTCTTGTATCCGACTCAGATAAGCACGCGCATTTTCTGGCAGCGCATCCATCTGCTTGATACCTAGCGTCGACTCTGTCCAACCGGGCATTTCTTCGTATATCGGCTTGCACTGTTCGATGGCATCGGCGCCTAATGGCGGCATGTCGACAGTCTGTTCATTGTAATTGTAATGCGTCGCCAGCTTCAGGGTTTCCACTCCATCCAAGACATCCAGCTTGGTGATGCACAAACCCGTTAGGCTGTTGATTTGTGCCGCACGCTTCAGTGCAACGCCATCAAACCAGCCGCAACGGCGGCTGCGCCCAGTGGTCGCGCCGAATTCATGACCTTTGCTACCGAGGTGGTCGCCGATATCATCGAATAATTCAGTTGGAAATGGTCCGGCGCCTACCCGCGTCGTGTAGGCCTTGGTAATGCCCAGTATGTAGTCAAGGTCAGCCGGACCGATACCACTACCGGTGCACGCGCCCCCTGCTGTGGTGTTCGAGGAGGTCACATAAGGATAGGTGCCCTGATCGATGTCCAGCAGAGTGCCCTGCGCACCTTCGAACATGATGTTGTCTCCCTGCCGTCGATAGTTGCTCAGCATGCCAGGTATGTCCGCTACCAGCACTGCCAGTTTTTCTCGATAACTCAGCGTTTGATCCAGAGTCTGCTGATAGTCGACTTCATCCGTTTTGAAATAGTGCTTCAAGCTGAAGTTATGATATTCCATCACGATTTTGAGTTTGTCAGCAAACGTCTTTTCATCGAGTAAATCAGCCAGACGGATACCACGACGGGCGACTTTGTCTTCATAGGCTGGACCGATACCACGACCGGTGGTGCCGATCGCCGACTTGCCACGCGCGCGCTCACGAGCCTGGTCGAGTGCGATGTGATAGGGCAAGATCAATGGACAGGCTGCGGATATGCATAAGCGTTCATCCGCTGGCACACCCCGCTGCTGCAGCATGTCGAGCTCTTCGAACAAGGCCGATGGCGATAGAACCACGCCGTTGCCGATCAGACACATCACGTTATCACGCAGAATCCCGGACGGTATCAGGTGAAGCACGGTTTTTTCTTCACCGATAACCAGTGTGTGTCCGGCATTATGACCGCCTTGAAACCGTACCACGGCTGCAGCACGATCCGTTAATAAATCGACAATTTTACCTTTGCCCTCATCACCCCATTGGCTGCCGAGCACGACAACGTTTCTTGCCATGAGTAGAACCTTTATTGCTTATGAATCGAGAGAAACTAACTGCCACTGGCCGTCTATGCGCCCAAGCCTTTGCTTGCAACCCAAAGCAACGGCGTCATCGACCTGACCCGGCAGCATTTTGGTAACACAATAGCCCTGTGCGCGCAGGGCTTCGATCTTTGCCTGCAACTCATCATCGTCATCGACCGGGGCCAGTACTTTCTGTGGCGTCGTGATTTCGCAGGTAGACAGCTGCAGCAGCTGTTTGAGATCTGTACTGAATCCGGTGGCAGGTCTGGCACGGCCGAATACTTTACCGATATCATCGTAGCGTCCACCGCGCGCGATCTCCTGCCCCATTTGGGGAACAAAAGCGCCAAAAACCACACCCGTATGGTAGTGGTAGCCGTGTAATTCGGCCAGATCGACGTTCAAACGTACACCTGGATTGTGTTGACTGACGAGATTCGCAAGCTGTTCAAGGTAAGCAATGGCCGACATCACTTCAGAACCTGCCTGCGCCAGCTGCTCACGTGCACGTCCAATCGTTGACACATCACCATTTAATTCTGCAAGTCGCGTCAGCATGGTCGCCACCGATGCATCGATGCTCCAACTGGCAACTAGTTCGGCGATCTCGGTGGCCGCCTTCTGTTGCAGAAGCTCAAACAATCGAATTTCATCCTCACTGTCCAAACCGGCAAGCCTAGCCAGGCCTTTATAGACTTCAACGTGTCCAATATCGAGATAAATCTCGCCGATACCGGCGGCCTCAAACGATTTCAGCATTAAATCGAGGATTTCGACATCAGATTCAATACCGGCGTGTCCGTAAAGTTCTGCACCGACCTGTAATGGGCTGCGGCTACTGCCAAAACTGTCAGAACGGGTATGTAGCACAGTTCCGATATAGCAAAGCCGAGTCGGAACATCGCGTCGGAGTTGATGGGCATCGATTCGCGCAGCTTGCGGTGTCATGTCTGCCCGTATCCCCAGAGTACGGCCACTGAGCTGATCAACCAGCTTGAAAGTCTGCAGATCCAGATCGTATCCCGTACCGATGAGCAGTGATTCAATGTGATCGATAAAGGGTGGCATCACCATCTCGTATCCCCAACTCATGTAAAGATCGAGCAGGTTTCGGCGCAGGCTCTCCAGACGCATTGCCTGATCAGGCAATGCTTCTTCGATACCTTGCGGTAGCACCCAATGTCCATAAAGCGTCATTTTTCTATCGCGTCAGATAAAGAATTAACACACCGAAAAGCATACTGACAAAGCCGACCGTACGTAAGGCGGTATTGGTGAGACGGCCTGCCTGGATCATGGCTTGACGCCAGCCATCAGGCGACAGAAAAGGCAGTATGCCTTCGATCACCAGCACCAGCGCAATGGCGCGAATGAAGTCATCCAACATTGCATCGGTTACTATTGGCCGCCTGATTCCGAAAAATAGCGAAAGTACTCGGAGTCCGGTTCCAGCAAGATGATGTCGTCAGCCGTCGAAAAGTTATTTTTATAGGCGTTGACACTGCGATGGAAACGGAAGAAATCTTCGTCCTTGCTGAAGGCTTGCGCGTAGATGTTGGTCGCCTTAGCATCACCCTCACCGCGTACTATTTCAGAATCGCGGTATGCTTCTGCGAGAATGATACTGCGTTGACGATCAGCGTCGGCGCGGATTCGTTCCGCAGCTTCAGCACCTTTCGAGCGAAAATCCCTGGCGACACGTTCACGTTCTGCCCGCATGCGTCGGTAGACCGAATCACTGACCCGTGCAGGCAGATCGATCTTCTTGATTCGCACGTCGATCACTTCGATCCCTAGCGTCTTGGCTTTATCCGTCGCCTCGGCAGTCATGATTTTCATGATCTCGGTGCGATCACCGGCGATGACTTCTTGCACGGTGCGCTTACCGAACTCGTCACGCAAACCATTATTGATATTTTGATACAGCAGTCTGCCGGCTAATTCCTCATCACCCTGGGTGGTTTTGAAATATTCTTCGACTGCGACGATACGCCATTTCACGAAAGAGTCCACGATCAGGTCTTTCTTCTCCGCTGTCAAAAAGCGTTCCGGCTGCTGATCGATGGTCAGAATTCGCTGGTCAAATTTTCTGACGTTGTTGATGACCGGCATTTTGAAATGCAGCCCAGGCTCATAATCGGAGCGCAGGATTTCACCGAACTTGAATAAGATCGCTTTCTGCCGCTCATCGACGGTAAAAACAGATGCCCAGATGATTACGGCTAAGATCGGTATACCGAATTTGATGATGTTGGATAGCATTATCGTGCCTCCCTCGTGCGCAGGTTACTGCGGGTCCGCTGGGCCTGCTGTTGGACCTGTCGTAACAGATCCTGTTGTTGAGTCAAATTGTTCAAACTGTCGCTCAACGCGCCGGTTTCGGTTGAGCGCGACATCAACTTGTCCAACGGTAAATACAACAGATTGTTGTTGCCTTCGAGATCGACCAGGACTTTGGAGCTGTTGCCCAGCACCGATTCCATCATGTCCAGATACAGGCGATCTCGAGTTACTCGCGGTGCTTGCTGGTATTCATTCAACAGCTGAGTGAAACGGTCAGCCTCACCTTCCGCACGTGCAGTGACCTCCTTGTTGTAAGCGTCGGCTTCTTCACGCAGGCGCGCGGCAGCGCCTCGAGCTTTCGGCAACACTTCGTTACGGTAGGCTTCCGATTCGTTGATCAGTCGCACCTCATCCTCGCGCGCCTGGGTTACATCGTCGAACGCATCTTTCACGGCTTCGGGCGGTTTGGCGTTAAGGATGTTGACCTTTATGACTCTCATACCGGTTCCATAGGAGTCGAGAATCTGTTGTATCAGCTCCTGAACCTGGAAAGCGATCTGACCACGACCTTCAGTGATCACAAAGTCCATTTTGCTTTTACCGATGCTCTCGCGTAGTGCACTTTCAGCAGCTTGCGTGAGTGAAACCTCCGGAATACGCACGTTGAACAAATATGCAGTCGGATCAGCAATCTGATACTGAATCGTACCCTCGATATCGACGATGTTCTCATCCTGGGTAAGCATGGTCGCGCGCAACGGTACAGGTGTCACCCTGGTGATATCGACCTTGGTAACGGATTCGATCGGTGTCGGCCAGTGCCAATGCAGGCCACTTTGCGTGGTATCGACATGCTTGCCAAATCGAAGGATGATGCCACGTTCGGCTTCTTCGATTTTGTAGAAGCCGGTGGCCATCCAGAACAGCATTACGATCGCAATCACGATGGCAATGCCGATGGTACCGCCCGAACCGATGCCAGAGCCGCGGCCGCCACCACGACCACGACCACCTTTGCCACCGAACAGGCTACCAAATTTCTTCTGGAAATTTCTGAATACCTCGTCGAGGTCAGGTGGACCTTGATTTCCGCGATTACCCCACGGGTCTTTATCGCCGCTGCCGCCAGGTTCGTTCCAGGCCATGTGTTACTCCCAAGTGATTGCTCATGCTTGTGCTCAGATGAAATCGCTGAACATAAGTTCAAAAACTCTGCATTTTAGGTGGCTTGGACCTCCGTCGCAAGCCGAGCTGAGTTAAATACAAGAATCACACGATCACGCGGCAGCAATAGATATCTTTGGAGCCAGTGATACGCTCTCGCGACGCTCGAGTTTCTGCAGGTCTTTTCTGGCAATACACAATTCGATCAGATAGCGGCCACTGTGATCGACTGACTCATGCGAAACGGCACCCAACTGATACAATAAAGCCCGTAAGCGACCCTGTGCGGGTAACAATGTAATTTGACCAATTACCATTTCCTGCTGAAAAAAACGTCCGAGTTCGGTGCGCAGCAAGTCCAGGCCTTCACCTGTCTGTGCCGACAACCAAATACGCTTCGCATGGCCTTCAGCATCGTAATCGATCCGCGGTTCGATACCATGGATATCCGTTTTATTCATTATCACCAGGCGATGAATGCTATCAGCCTGTATTTGCTCGAGAACCGCTTCGACTTCTTCGGCGCGGGCATCGCGGTTTTCATCGCAGGCATCGATGACGTGCAGCAACAAATGGGACTCGGCGGTTTCCTGCAACGTCGATCGAAAAGCCTCGACGAGGTCGTGCGGCAGATGACGGATGAACCCGACCGTATCAGCCAAAATGATATTTTGATCATTGTTAATGCTCACTTTCCTCAGCGTCGGATCCAGCGTGGCGAATAACTGATCCTGGGTGTAGACCCCAGCATTGGTGAGCGCATTGAACAGCGTCGATTTTCCGGCATTGGTATATCCAACGAGTGATACCGTCGGTATTTCGGCCTTGCGGCGTGATTGGCGCCCCTGCTCGCGCTGCTTGCGCACTTTTTCGAGGCGTTTGTTGATCTTTTTGATGCGCTGGCCGAGCAAGCGGCGGTCAGTTTCCAACTGGGTCTCGCCAGGCCCTCTCAGGCCAATACCCCCTTTTTGGCGTTCGAGGTGGGTCCACCCTCTGATCAAACGGGTAGATAAGTGTTTCAGCTGTGCGAGCTCGACCTGTAATTTTCCTTCAAAAGAACGTGCGCGTTGCGCAAATATATCGAGAATAAGGCCCGTGCGATCTAACACCCGGCACTGCAGCATTGTTTCGAGATTACGCTCTTGCGAGGGTGTCAGCGCGTGGTTGAACAAAACCAGGTCAGCCTGAAGTTGCTCGGCCAGATGCTTAATTTCGATTGCCTTGCCTTTACCGATGAAGTACTTGGCCTCTGGGGTATGGCGGCTGCTGGTCGCTGTCTCTAGGATTTCAGCACCGGCGGATGAAGCCAGCTCGACGAACTCAGACAGGTTTTCACGGCGGGTCTCGTCGCTGGTATCCATGTGCACCAGTATCGCTCGGTTGCCGAACTTGGCCCGATCAAACAAAGACGATAACCTCAGCCTGCTTCGAGGTTCTCACTATAGCCAGTTAACCTTTTTTATTAATAGGTTACACATTAATATTAAAGCTATTACTTAGCCCAAACGAATAAAAACGGCCGCATTTCGCGACCGTTTAATCTGACTCACACAGACTGAGTATACCTGAAATGCTTGTCTAATTTCCATTGGATCCTTGGCCGTTTCCTCCGCTCTGGGTATCACTCCATTTGACTTGCCGTGATGGCACGACGGTTGAAATCGCATGCTTGTATACCATCTGTGTGACGGTGTTTTTAAGCAATACCGCGAATTGATCGAAAGATTCGATCTGGCCTTGCAGCTTAATACCATTGACCAGGTATATAGCTACTGGTACACGCTCTCGGCGCAGTGCATTCAGATAAGGGTCTTGTAAGTGATGCCCTTTTGACATTATCCCGCTCCCCACATTCATTTATTAAGGGTGATTATGACGACTTTAGAGGTGAATACCTTACACCAAAGCCCCGCATACAAACAGTATCATAGTAAAAATCTGAAGAATTTCAGCAGATTCAATAATTTGACTGATCTTGGATCGACAAAATTACATTCTCGCTCTTTCCTGAGCCAGGTCATTTGGCGTTTTGCCAGCTGTGCCGTAGCGATGATCGCCCGTTCTCGCATGGTCTCAAAGTCGTAGCTGCCACTTAGCATAGCCCATATCTGGCGGTATCCAACCGCACGGATTGCAGGTAATTCCGGATTCAGGTCGCCTCGCTGATAGAGACGCTCGACCTCCTCCACCAGACCGCTCGCGAGCATATGATCGAAACGCCGCTCGATGACTTTTCGTAAATCTATACGATCCGGCGGCATCAAGGCTATCTTAATGCAGCGATACCGCAGCGGGTTCTGGCTCTGCTGACGCCATAAATCTGTAAGCGTTCTTCCAGTGATTTCATAGACTTCAAGGGCCCGTTGAATCCTTTGGGGATCATGGGGGTGAATCCGACGAGCGGCTTCGGGGTCAATTTTCTGTAATTGCTGATGCAAATATTGCCAACCTTCACGGTGGGCCTGCTGCTCCAGTCTTTGCCGGATGCCGGGATCAGCATCGGGTAGATCGGCGATGCCTTGTTGCAGTGCTCTGTAGTACAACATGGTGCCCCCGACCAACAACGGGACTCTGCCGGCTGCGCTGATCTGGTCCATTGCAGCCAGCGCATCAACGCTGAAACGACCTGCCGAGTAGGCATCAGCCGGATCACAGATATCGATCAATCGATGCGGTGCTTGCGCCAAGATTTGCGGATCCGGCTTCGCGCTACCAATATCCATGCCGCTATAGACCATCGCCGAATCGACACTGATGATATCCATCGGCAGTGCATCAACCAGGCCAACGGCGAGATCGGTCTTACCGGTGGCGGTCGGCCCCATAATGAAAACCGCGAGAGGATCTTCCGGCGATACGCCCTGCTGGATCGTTAATGACATTTTTTAAACCGCAGAGGCGCCGAGGCAATTTTTTGTATTTTTTCGACCGAAACGACCACGATTCCAGAACGTTAGGAGCGACTTCAGTCGCGGACATCTGCAATCGCGACTGAAGTCGCTCCTACGAAAAAAAAGCGTTCTCTGCGCCTCCGCGGTAAATCTTCTGAATTTATCATCGACCACGCTGAAACAGTTTGTCGAGTTCAGCGATAGACAACTGTACCCAGGTCGGTCGGCCGTGGTTGCATTGACCACTGCGTTCGGTCTGCTCCATGTCCCTTAGCAGTGCATTCATTTCGGGCAACGTCAGCTTGCGATTGGCGCGCACCGACCCGTGGCATGCCATGGTCGATAAGACTTCGTTGATGACGTCATGGATGCGTGTGCTGCTGCCATGTTTGATCAGATCAGAGAGGACATCTCGCAACAAGGCTTCGCTGTCACTTCGTGCAAGTACGACTGGAATCTGACGAATACGCACCGTTTCGATGCCGGTCCGATCGGCCTCCAGTCCAAGTTCAGCAAAAATGTCTGGATGGGATTCAACCAGCGCGGCCTCTTTTTCACTGACATCAATTTTTATCGGAACCAGCAACGGCTGGGACGGGATACCGCTATTCAGCCATGCTTGCTTGAGACGTTCATACGTTATGCGTTCATGAGCCGCGTGCATATCGACCAATACCAGACCATCGGCGTTTTCGGCGAGTACGTAGATCCCGTGCAGCTGCGCCCGCGCATACCCAAGCGGCGGAATCGGTTCAGCGTCGGTGTCCTGGTCTAGGGTTGCACGGCTATCCCGGGCGGCTGCATTCATCTGCTGATAATTGGACATCTGCTCAGCAACCGCAAATGACAGCGGTCTCTGCTGCCGATACATGCCAGCCGAGCCTGTTCGAGCAGAGATACTATCGGCACTAGACTGTGGCGTCGCTTGAGCGGCATCAAACACGACAGCATCCAGTCGGTTCTGAGCCTGCTCCGGTCTTGAGTCCGCAATGGCTTTGTGGACTGTCCGATATATAAAATCATGCACACTGCGGCTCTGTCTAAACCGGACTTCGTGTTTACCCGGGTGAGCATTGACGTCGACGCTGGACGGATCAAGCTCAAGAAACAAGACGAAAGCGGCATGCCTGCCGTGATAGAGCACATCCTGATAGGCCTGGCGAATCGCATGCGCCACCAGCTTGTCGCGCACCATGCGGCCGTTTACGTAAAAATACTGCATATCTGCCTGACTGCGTGAGAACACGGGCTGGGCAACCCACCCCCATAGCCGTAAGTCATCGATCGCATAATCGACAAACAGAGCATTTTCGATGAACGCAGGACCGCAAACGCCAGCGATCCGCTTTTCTTGCTGCAGTCTGTCGGTGGCCTTACGCAACTGTTTGACCGCACGATTATTGTGCCGCAACGTGATATCGACACTAAAGTGGCTCAGGGCTATCCTCTTGACGACGTCCTCGAGATGGCTAAATTCCGTTTTCTCTGTGCGTAGGAATTTCCGTCGAGCCGGTACATTATAGAAAAGATCCCTGACTTCCACGGTGGTACCACCGGCATGCGCTGCCGGCTTGATGTCATTTTGTTCGAGTGACGAGGTACTGACCGTCCACGCATCGGTCTGATTTTGCCATCGTGAGGTCAGGCTCAACCGACTGACCGATGCAATACTGGGCAAGGCTTCGCCTCTGAAACCAAGGCTCTTGACGCGTTCGAGATCTTCCAGGCTTTTGATTTTACTTGTCGCATGTGGCGACAGCGACAGGATCAGGTCATCCCTGTGAATGCCATGACCATTATCGCGAATCCGGATCGACTTGGTACCACCCTGCTCAACATCGACCTCGATATGGTTGGCATCGGCATCGAGACTGTTTTCTAATAATTCTTTGACGACCGATGCAGGCCGTTCGACCACCTCGCCTGCTGCGATCTGGTTGACCAGATGATCGGACATGACATGGATACGACTTGGCATGGCACTGCATTATATCTAGGTTCCGCTTCTGAAGTGAGAAATATCGAATGTTATTGTTGTAGACGCAAGCTGACAGCAACCAGCCACATTGTCCGCGAAAGTCTGGTCCGACATTGGCATACGGAGCCGCCCAAGCTCGTGTTTATCCATGTGGATCTTGATTATCTGACGTAAACGTGAGATCATAAATCTACCCTTAACGTTAGATATAGGCGGGTGGTCATGCAATTGTCATCAGATGTACTAATTCATATCAATGAAATGCCAAATCAGTCTGAGCAAGACAAGTTGGTGGAACAATTAAGGAATCTCGAAGGTTTCGTTGCCCCAAGTTTTAGAAAAGGAGCATATGCTTTTCGTTTCTTGCAACTCAGATACGATCGCTGCCACAGCTTTGCTGGAAGAGGTAAGGGAAATGGCTTTAAAGCGCAGCTCTTCGGTATGTAGATGTCTCAGCATTATTTCAAAATAGGTGAAGTCGCTGGCATGTTGAATACAACGCTACGTACCATCAGATACTATGAGGAGGAAGGGCTTCTCGAACCACACAGGACTGATGGAGGTACTCGTCTGTATTCAGAACACCACATAGATCGAATTAAAGCCATTCTACATCTGGCCGAAAATGGATTCTCCCTGGACATCATTGGATCAATAGGAAACACGAGGAAAATCTGTGCAACAGGTGACGAAGGCAGTGAAAAATTTACAGAAATTATCGATAACGTAATTAAACATATCGAAGAAAGAGTATTTGGTCTGGAATCACTCAAATCAGAATTAAAAGCGTCCAGGAAACTGATTGCAAAATGTAAAGGCTGCAGTAACGAACCTTCAAGTAAAGGCTGTCCGGGGTGTCCAGTTAATCAAAACCTTAAAAAAATAGAAGCTCTCAATCTGATATGGGAATAGATCTACCATGATGATATCGAAATCAGCTCAAGTTTCATTTCGCAGTGTCGCGCAATACCCGCAAAATCAACTCCGAATTGATGGCGGCAGTGTGCAAGTGCCGGTTACATACAAGCAGGCTTGGGATGATGGATTTGGAGCCAGAGGCTGGAAAGTGAACGCCACAATTGGTGATCCAGAGATTATTGCCAGTACACGTGAGACTGGCCAGAGAATTAACACTTCTGTATTTATTCACGACATCCTGGACCATCTTCTTTCAGGTTTTGGCGTGAGTGGTCATCGAAGTGAAGCAATGGCTCTTATCCAGTTATCAAAACGAACAGGCTCCGATCCGGGCTCTGATTATGAACAGTTGGTGAGAGAAGATATTTTGAACGGCAGAGTGAATGGTGAAAAATTAATTGATTTTTTACCTGCCGATCTTTATGCCTTGATTCCTAAGAGTTCAACAATGACAGATCAGGATACGATTGCGTTTCTTCGCGATCAGATAGGAGAGCAACGCTTAATCAAATCTCTAGTGGATAATTTCTTCAACCTGGGCAGGAAAGGTGAAAATCATGCCGACGCCAGCTGGAAGACACTAGGATTAGATAGGAATAAGAGAACAGATATTGGTCTTGCCTTGCAATCCCTTCTTGATGTAGTAGATCAAACAGTAGAAAAGTTGGATGTAGAGGAGCTTCATGGAACGATCATTATTAATAATCGACATGTAACTTTTACTATGCCGGAAAGCAGCATCATTGATCCCATAGAGGGATACCAGGTAGCCATCGCCTGACAGCATATGCCGTCGGCTAACAGGTAATCACGAAATGATACCGCTGAGATCCATGTAAACAATAGCTATGATACATGCCCATACAACTAACTCAAATATCATGTCATCTAGCTGATAATCTTTTTTGTGTTGCATTATTAACCACTCACGAATTTATGACTGTTATTACAACGGGAGCAAAACACATGCCAGAAATTACAGCCGGTGGAGTAAAGACACAACTTAATGCGCTTAGAAGCCCTTGCCATAGGCATTACAGCCGTTCTGGTTATTTTTAATTATTGTTGAATTTGGTCACGACTGTTTCTTAACTCAGCATCAGCTGTAAAAAAAAGCAACAGCCTGCGGTCAAATATAGCCATTCAATAATTTACTGAATTGGTGATAATCTACACGGAATAAGCTAACGGTGGCATCTGGGTAGCCAAGCTGCTTAGCCAACATACCCGAAATAGCCAAACCCCTCATGCAACATCCGGATTAGCAACTACCCGTTATTGTCATCATTCCATTCAGACATGCGAGCGCGTAACCGGGCTAAAGCCTGACCGTGTATCTGACAGACCCGGCCTTCGGATACACCCAGGATCTCGCCGATCTCGCGTAGATTGAATTCCTCGTCATAGTAGAGTGCCATGATCAATCGTTCGCGTTCGGGCAGGCTCGCTATTTTGTCGGCCAGCCCTGATTTGAAATCCCGTTCCTGTAACTCCTGATAGGGGCCTTGCAGGTGCGCCGCCGATGATTCATCCGTATTGCCGCCAGTTGAGGTTATATCCTCATAACTCAGCAGCTGACAGCCCGCAGCCTCTTTTACCAGACTGCTGTACTCCTGCATATCTATATCCAACAGCGCTGCGATCTCGCTATCTTTTGCGTCTCTACCTTCCCTCTCCTCGACCTCTCGGATGGCTTCAGATAGTTGCCTTGACTTTCGATAGACCGAACGGGGTGTCCAGTCACCGCGGCGCACTTCGTCTATCATGGCACCACGTATTCGGATTCGTGCATAGGTCTCAAAGCTGGCGCCTCGGGACATATCGTAACCTTTTAGTGCTTCAAATAAGCCGATCATACCGGCCTGTACCATATCATCCAGCTGTACTGTCGATGGTAGACGGCCCATCATGTGGTAGGCAATGCGTTTGACCAACGGCGCATAACGGGCCATCAGCTCATCATAGTTGGACGCATCGCCATTGAATGATTCAATTTCCGAATAGCTTGACGTGCCCGTCATCAGTACGCTCCAGCGACATCAACATCCGAATTAATCATACGTTCAATGAAGAATTCGAGCTGCCCGCCGATTTGGTCTTTTTCTGGCCACTGGTCGATCTGCTTCGCTACCCGTTTTAACGCCAGTGCGGACGGACTTCTTGGATAAGCCTCGACGACCGCACGTTGATGCTGGACCGCTTTACGCAGCCGTTCATCGTACGGAATGGTCCCCAGAAATGTCAGCATGACGTCGAGAAACCGGTCGGTTGCTTTGGACAATTTATTGAATAGCTCGCGTCCTTCGTGCGTGGAGTGCGCCATATTCGCGAGAATCTGGAAACGTTCTATTTTGTGCTCACGGCTCATGACCTTGATGAAGGCATAAGCATCGGTAATTGAAGCGGGCTCGTCGCAGACAACAACCACCACCTCCTGGGACGCACAACAAAAATTCACCACACTGTCGGATATGCCTGCCGCTGTATCAACAACCATGACATCAAGAGCGTGGCCCAGCTCGTTAAATGCATTAATCAATCCTGCCTGTTCTGTTACCGTCAGATTGGCCATCTGACTGACACCGGATGAAGCCGGAATTACTTTAAGATTAGCCGGCCCTTCGATAATGACTTCGTCCAGCGACCGTTCACCGGTGATGACATGTGACAGATCGTAAGCTGGGTTAAGCCCAAGCAGAACATCGACATTGGCCAATCCGAGGTCGGCGTCCATTAGCAGGACCTCCTTGCCATCTTTGGCCAATGCGGTCGCAAGGTTGACTGACACATTTGTCTTGCCCACTCCTCCTTTACCACTACTGACAGCAATCACTTTTACCGGCTTTGGGTTGACCATTTTTCTCAGACCCGTTGCTTGATCGTGTTTAACCTCAGACATGTGCATTGTCTACCATCCCACCAAATGTATAGGCCAGTTCCTCTTCGGAAGGCGTTTGTCGTGTTTGTTGCATTAATTTAACCGCTTCCCTGACCAGCAATTTTCCGCGCGCCTTGTGCAAGTTATCTGGCACTTTTTGTCCGTCACTGACATACGCGATCGGTAGCTTGTGCTGTATCAGCACTGAGAGTATTTCTCCCAGGCTGGCTGCTTCGTCTATTTTTGTCAGAATACAGCCTTGCAAGCCGGCCGGAGCAAACGCACGAATAACATCATCCTGTAAATGCCGTTGGCCTGTCGCGGACAAAACCAGGTAATTTTTGATCGGCGAACCATCGACTTTAAGTGTAGACAACTGTTCAGCTAAACGCATATCTCGATGACTGACACCTGCAGTATCGATCAATGTAAGTTTGTGCTGGCCGCTATGTTCGAGGACGTGTGTTAACTCGTCACTATCAGATGCAACCTGCACTGGCACACCCAAGATGCGGCCATAAGTGCGCAATTGTTCATGTGCGCCGATACGATAGCTGTCAGTTGTCACCAATGCGACGCTGCGTCGACCATGACGTAATGCGAAACGCGCCGCCAGTTTAGCGATAGAGGTTGTTTTACCAACACCGGTGGGACCTATCAGTGAGACCACTCCACCTTGCTCGAGTAGATCACCTCTGGCAATGGGTACCAGGGACGATAACAGTTTCAAGGCCTCGAGCCAGTTGTGTTTGTGCAGTCCTTTGTTGGCGACTCTGTTTGAAATCCGCTCGCACAGCTGAGGGCAGATCCCCAACATCATCAACTGTTTTAACAGGCTTGCGTACAGCGGTTTGACGCGCCCCACTTCGCCCCATGCAAACTGCATCATCGGGGCCTCCATAATGTCGCGCAGACCTTTGAGCTCATCCTGGATTCGGGCCAGGGCCGGATCCAGCTCGGGCTTACCCGGAGCAGATTCTGTTGTCGCACTCGAACTATACGCTTGATCTTCAGGCCCAGTGTCGAACGCCTGCTTTCGTGTCCTGGCTGCCTTGTTGTCTTTTGATGACATATCCGAATCCGTGATCTCACTCGCCTTACCCGCGGGATTGCCCAGGGAAGCATTGACCAGCGCGTCCTCGTAGTCGATCGCAGCGATAATTTCCACACCACCTGCGACGCGCCGGTTGGACAGAATCACCGCATCTGGCCCCTGCTCTTCGCGTACTTCACGCAAGGCCTGACGCGCATCAGACGCAAAATAACGTTTCATTTTCATGATCTCACCCTTCCTTTTAATCAAGCCGTGGTGGCGTTCTTGCTACCGACCGCAGCCACAACTTTTATCTGTTTGCTATCCGGTACTTCGTTATATGCAAGTACATGCAGATTTGGTGCCAAACTTCTCAACAGTTTCGCCAGTACCGGGCGCAGTGCCGGCGAAACCATCAGGACGGCGGCTCTATTGCCCGCTTCTTGGTGCTGGATGCATTGATTCAGTTCCGAAATCATCTGTTCGGCCAGCCCCGGTTCTATGCCCAAACCCTCTTCTGGCGCGGTTTGCACGGATTGCTGCAAAATCTGTTCCAGCTCAGGATCCAGTGTGATCACGGCCATTTCATGCGCCATGCCATTGATATGCTGGTATATCTGGCGAGACAACGAAGCGCGAACGGCAGCTGTCAGCACGTCAGAGTTTTGGCTGGTGGGTGCGTGCTCCGCCAAAGTTTCGGCAATCGTGCGCATGTCGCGTATCGGCACTCCCTCCATCAGCATGTTCTGTAATACCTTCAACACGGCACCGAGCGGCAGCATCTTCGGTACCAGATCCTCTACCAGCTTCGGTGAAGTTTTTGCGAGCATATCCAGCAGATGTTGTACTTCCTCGTGGCCGATGAGTTCGTGTGCGTGCTGGTGCAGCAGATGACTCAGATGGGTGGCGATCACGGTACTGGTGTCGACCACGGTATAACCCATGGTTTGCGCTTCGTCGCGTATCGAGGCATCGATCCAGACAGCCTCAAGACCGAAGGTTGGATCCCGTGTTTCTATGCCATTGAGTTTGCCAAAGACCTGTCCCGGATTGATCGCCAGCTCCTTATCCGGATAGACTTCGGCTTCGCCGAGTGGCACGCCCATCAGTGTGATTCGGTACGCAGTTGGCGACAGGTCCAGGTTATCGCGGATATGTACGGCCTGAATCAGGAAACCCAGTTCCTGCGATAGCTTTCTGCGAACGCCTTTGATGCGCGTCATCAATTGCCCACCCTGGCTTTTGTCTACCAACGGAATCAAGCGGTATCCAACCTCCAGACCGATGACGTCGACCATGGGCACATCATCCCAGCTCAGATCAGTGTACTGTGGCTCGACTTCGGGCTGTTCGACTTCTGTAGCTTCCTGTTGTCGCGCCTCCTGCTGGCGTTGACTGATAATGAACGCCAAACCACCAAACAAGCCACCGAGGCTTAGAAAAACCAAATTCGGCATTCCCGGGATCAAACCCAGGGCGCCGACGATACCCGCTGTAATCGCAATTGGTCGTGGTCGGCTCATCAGCTGGGCCAGCACCTGCTCGCCCATGTCCTTGGCAGCAGACACACGAGTGACGGCGATAGCGGCGGCGGTCGATAGCACCAATGACGGAATCTGCGCGACCAGTCCGTCGCCAATCGTCAACAATGTGTAGTTATGGGCAGCCTGCATGAAAGAAAGCTCATGCTGCACAATACCTATACCCAGGCCGAAAATAATATTGATGAACAAGATTAGAATCCCGGCGATGGCATCACCGCGGATGAACTTACTAGCACCATCCATGGAACCATAAAAATCCGCTTCGGCTGCTATCTCTTTGCGGCGCGTGAGCGCTTCCTCTTGCGTGATCAGGCCTGAATTCAGGTCTGCATCGATGGCCATTTGTTTACCAGGCATCGCATCCAGCGTGAAGCGTGCATTTACTTCGGATATGCGTCCAGTGCCCTTGGTCACGACGACAAAGTTGATGATCGTGAGCACCGCGAACACGACCAGCCCCACGGCATAATTACCACCGACGACAAACTCGCCGAACGACTGGATGACATTACCCGCAGCATTGGTACCGCTATGACCTTCTAGCAACACGATCCGGGTTGAAGCCACATTCAACGCCAGACGCAATAAAGTCGCCGCCAATAAAACCGTTGGAAACACATCGAAATCCAACGGCCGGGTGGAGTAGATGACGACCAGTAACACCACCAGCGACAAGGCGATATTGAAAGTGAAGAACAGATCCAGCATCAATGGTGGCAGTGGCAGCACCATCATCGCCAACATGGCTACGAGCAATATCGGAATGCCGAACCCAGTCAACGGCAGGGCGCGGACGCTGGATAAGCTTAGGCTATAACTCATGCATATATCTCCTGATGTTTATGGTTCATCCAGATCATCCCTGAGTGCATCGGCCCATTCATCGGGTATGGGTAGATCGGTCGGTTCTACCGGGATGGCATCATCCGCCTGCAGCGAGTTGAGCTGGTAGACGTAAGAGAGTATGTTGGCGACTGCCACATAGAGTCCCGCCGGGATTTCCTGGTTGAGATCCGTGCTTGCATACAAGGCACGTGCGAGTGGTGGTGCCGAAACGATTGTGACGTCGTGCTTGTCGGCCACCTGGCGAATGCGTGCAGCAACCAAGTCAGCGCCCTTGGCGACTACGAGCGGTGCTTGCATGCGGGTAGCGTCATAGCGTAATGCCACTGCATAGTGCGTCGGGTTGGTAATCACCACGTCCGCCTGCGGTACCGCTTCCATCATGCGACGCTGCGACAGTTCCTGTTGCAGCGCTCGAATCCGGCCTTTGACTTCCGGTCGACCATCGGTTTCCTTGGTCTCGTCTTTGACTTCCTGTTTTGTCATCCTCAATTGCTTGTTGTGTTGCCAGAGCTGGAACGGTACATCGATGGCAGCGACAATGATCAAGACACTGCTAGAGGCCAAGAACGACCAGCCGCAGAGGCTCGCCACGTGAGCCAGCGCGGGTTTTATTGATTCCGCACCGAGGCCGAGTATCTCATCGACCAGCGACCACAAAAACACAATCGATATCGCCGCAACCAAGGTGAATTTTGCCAGCACCTTGAGTAGTTCCATCAGGCCACGCCAGGCGAAGATGCGTCCGATACCCTTGACCGGGTCAAGCTTTTCCCATTTGAAGCTGAGCGCCTTGGTACTGAATGACCAGCCCCCCAAGCCTATCGGCGTGAACACGACGACAACCATCAACAACAGAAATAACGGGGCAACTACCAGCAGACTCTGCAGCAGGGTATTGCCGAGCAGTGCGATTAAGCCACTCTTGTCGATATCACGTGCTTGTTCTAACGCGAGACCATTACTCATGATGTCCTGCATACCGGTCAGAATGCTCTCACCCATCAGCAGAAATCCGCCCGCCGAAGCCATCAGCAATGCCATGCTGTTGAGTTCTTTCGACCGCGGAACCTGGCCTTTTTCACGCGCTTCCCTGAGTCGTTTGGGGGTAGGTTGTTCGGTGCGTTCCTGCCCGGTTTCCTGTGCCATTGATTAGGTCCCTAAACCACCTTGTTGATCAGATTGATGGCTTCGAGCATCATCCGGCTCAGATGATCGGTGATACTGGGCAAAGTCAGAATGATAAAGGCCAAGCCGACCAGAATCATGACCGGGAACCCAACCGCAAAAATGTTCAGTTGCGGCGCCGCACGTGAAGCAACGCCGAATGCAAGATTGACCAGCAATAGTGCAGCTACTGCCGGTAATGCGACCAGCATTCCACCAAGGAACATGTTGCTGCCCCAGGTGACGAGTTGCCACAAGCCATCCTGCGAGATCACGACGGGACCGACCGGGAGCCGTTGGAAGCTATCGGCGAGCACCTCGATCAGCAGTAAATGGCCGTTGAGTGCCAGGAATACCAGTGTCACCATGATCAAGAACGCCTGACTGACGACTGGCACCTGCACGCCATTCTGCGGATCAATGATGGAAGCAAAGCCCAAGCCCATGGCCATTGCAATGCTTTGACCCGCGATAACGAATGCAGAAAAGACCATTTGCAGGATAAATCCCATAGCGACACCGATCAGCACCTGGTACACACTGATCAGCAGCGCCTGCGCACTGATCAGATCCACAACGGGTGGCTTCGGAATAACCGGTAGCAGGATCCAGGCGATAAAAAACGCCAGTAGAACTCGAATCCTGACCGGTACACTGCGTGCGGAAAATATCGGTAGAGCCGCGAACATTGCGCCAATTCGTATTAACGGCCATAATAGGCTCGCCAACCAGCCTGTCAGTTCTGTGCCGGTGATACTTATCGCCGCCGTCATCATCCAATCAACTCGGGTATGCGTTCGATCAGATTGATTGCGAAGTCTGAAATCAGTCCCAGCATCCACGAGCCAGCCACGACAAGCGCCAGGCCCAGAACCGCGAGCTTGGGTATAAACGTCAATGTCATTTCCTGGATCTGGGTCGCGGCCTGCACCATACCCACCAGCAAACCGACCACCAGCGCCGATATCAGCAAGGGTGCCGACAGCAATGCAGTTACCCATAACGCCTCCTGGCCAACATCGAGTACCATTTCCGGTGTCATGACAGTCTCCGAATTTTAACCACAGCAAGCGGCTGCATCTTTACCTCAAACATAAAAGCTCGATGCCATCGTGCCCATCACCAGCGACCAGCCATCGATCAGGACAAACAACATCAATTTAAAAGGCAATGAAATAATCATCGGCGAAAGCATCATCATACCCATTGACATCAGTACACTGGCGACGACGAGATCGATAACGAGAAAAGGAATGAAAATCAGGAAGCCGATCTGAAAAGCCGTTTTCAATTCACTGGTGACGAAAGACGGTAATAACAGTGAAAAAGGCACTTTCTGCGCAGGGTCGAGCTTACCGTGACCAGCGATATCGGCAAACAGAGCTAGATCAGTCTCACGCGTTTGCTGCAACATAAAATGATAGAACGGATCGGAGGCTTTTTCCATCGCGACTTCAGAACTCAGCTCTTCATCCAGATAGGGTTTGATGCCGCTCTGATACGCGCTGGTAAATACGGGCGCCATGATAAAAAACGTCAGAAACAGTGACAGCCCTAACAGGATTTGGTTGGATGGCGTTTGTGCTGTGCCAAGCGCCTGGCGTAGAATCGACAGCACGATGATGATGCGCGTAAACGATGTCGTCATAATCAGTGCCGCCGGTAATAGGCTCAGCACTGTCATCAACGCGAGGATCTGTAGGGTCACCGAATAGGTTTCACCACCATCTTCACCCGGAGTCACCGTAAACGCCGTCAAGCCTTGGGCTGACCAAACGTCAGCCACCGGTAGCAGCATACACAGCAGCAGTAGCGTAAGCCTGGTCATCATCGACTCCTTGACAGTGCGGCATTTAACTTATCTGCGAAACCCTTCGAGAAAGGCAGAGCCGTCAGGCGATGATCGCTTGGATCCTGTCTTTCCAGTGGCTGCTCGAGTTGGTGCAGCATATTGATCTGCCCCGGCGCAACGCCAAGCAGTAGTTGGGTCGATCCGACTTGAACAAGAACCACCCGCTCGCGGGCTCCCAGACTGATACCACCCAGCACTTGTAGCGAACCATCCGACGATGACTGTAGGCGATTCACTCGCTTGGCCAGCCAGGCCAGTGCGACGATACAGAACAAGACGAACATCAGACCGAGAATGAGCTGCACAAGATAAGCTGAATTCAGGTTCTCGGCAGCCATCGTTGTCGACTGCCGGGTTGTCGATACCATTGGATCGGCGGAGTCAGTCGCCATCACCTGACTCGGTATTGCGACGAGCATCAAGCCAATTCGATGGAGCCTGTGAACCTTCATGATCAACATCGACCTATGCCTTTAACGTAATTTCCGAACACGTTCTGCCGGGCTAATGACGTCAGTCAGCCGTATACCGAATTTTTCGTTGATGATGACAACTTCGCCATGTGCGATCAGTGTTCCATTGATCAATACATCCATGGGTTCACCGGCAATTCGATCGAGCTCCACAACAGAACCACGAGTCAACGCTAACAGGTCTTGTATCGGCACCTCGGTGCGACCCACTTCCATCGATAGCGTCACCGGTATATCGAGAATCACATTAAGATTTGACTCATTCGCACCGACTGCACCCGCTTCATTGGCCAGGTCCTGGAATTCGGCACGTTCATACCCAGAATCACCCTGAGTGACCGCTTGCTCACCAGCTGCCGCTTGCTCCTCACTGCCTTGCGTTTCTGTTGACTGCTCACTCATTTGTTGACTCCTGCTGGTTAATCATGAGAATAATCAGGACGTTCTATCGGCATCACGAACTGAACGGCGTTTTTACCATTGGAAACACCGATCACACCTCGAAAGATCGGCGTATTGGTCGCACGGACTGTAACCATTTCAGGTATATCGACGGGTATGACATCACCTGGATTCAGCTTCAGCACTTCACTCAGGGTGAGTTTGGTATGTGCCATCGCACAATCAACGTCAACAATCGCCCGCTTTATGCCATCCTTCAATGCTCTTATCCACTCCTCGTCGATGCCGTTTTGTTCCGCACCGTTGGCATCAAGATCTTTGATCGGATCAAGCATTGCATTCGGCATGACGATGTGAAATGCCCCACTTCCGCCATCGAATGTCACGCTGAAACTTGACACAACCACGGTCTCATCCGAACTAACAATGCCGGCGAACTGGGCATCATGTTCCGATCTCAGATAGACAAAATTGAGATTGAGCAGCGGCTCCCATGCGCTGACAAGATCCGTAAATGACATATCCAGCAAAAGTCGAATAACGCGATTCTCCGCTGGTGTGAATTCACGATCGTCGATGTTGACCTGGTAGCGCCCATCCCCACCGAAATAGTTATCCACCGCGGTCAACACCAGTTCGGTTTCGATCACAAACAAACCAGTACCATGCAACGGATTGATATTGATCAGGTTCAGATTGGTCGGTACTTTCAGGCTGGTGGCAAAATCACCGAATCGATGTAGCTTGATGCCCTCAGCTGAGACTTCGACAGCACGCCTCAACATAGTGGAGAGATTCTTTTCGAAGGAGCGCGCAAAACGTCCATTGACCATATCCATGGCCGGCAAATGAACACCGTGAGTCAGGTCCTGGACGCCAAGTTCATACGGCATGACTTCGCCACTGGTTGCTGTTCGCTTCGAATTTGTGTCAATTTCACCACTGTCGACGCCCTTTAACAGCGTGTCGATTTCTTCTTGTGATAAGTGTTCATTCACGCTGACTACTCACTGAATGACGAAAGAATTGTAATAAGCAGTTTCAACCCCTGATTTGGCACCTATCGACTCCAAAGTCTTGTTGATATCCTCGGCCATCTCTACAAGTAACTGCTCCTTACCTTCGCGGGTAGTCATTTTCTCGGAAGTTTGATTGTCGATCAGCATTAACAGATTGCTGCGGACCGCCGGACTGTGCTCTTTGATCTCGCTGATGACTTCACTGTCACGCGTCATGATTTCGAAGGAAAATTGCATAAACCGCGCCTTTTTCTGATCGCGGAAGCTGACGACGAACTTAGGATCCATGGAATGGTATATCGGTGGTTCATTCGCTGCAGCCGCGGAGGCTTCGCCGCTAACATCTTCGCCAGTTGCCTGTTGTGCGTTATCGTCACCACCGAGTAAAAGCACGACGCCACCGGCGATGCCACCACTCAGCACGATCGACAACACAACCGCTATGATGACGATTTTCATCGTCGAGTTGCCCGCGCTTTTACCACTGCCCTCGTTTTCTTCTTCTGCCATAGCCTTCACTACCATCTACAAGTAAAAAGTTTCCCTGTTGATTTTTGTCTGACTTCATTGTCTAGTGTCTAACATTGAGCAAATCCCATGCCAGGATGCAACACCAATACATTGTTTTATTTTTCAGCGACTTATAAACGGCGTTTTATCGGGTGATAGATTTTTGGCTCGATGAACAAAACCGCATGCCAGAAACTTGACGGGAGGGGCACGGTAACTGAAGCGCACTGGTGTAGGTATTGCGTAGTTCGTTGATGTACCGGCTACTACAGGTGTTTAACCGCAGAGTCGCGGAAGCGCAGAGAAAGCTTAGGTTTTTTTTGGCGCGACTTTAGTCGCGAATTGTCGATGTGATCCGTAATAGTAGTCATCCAGGCAATGAAAATCTTGGCCTTTGCGCCTCCGCGTCTCTGCGGTAAATAAATAATTTACAGCTCAGCGTTGCTTGTCGTACAAAATAACCGGATAGATATCCGGCATGTAGTGTTCTGGCGGATAGGTGTACGGCCGACCTGACTCGTATCCGCGCGGCCGGTAGGCGTTATCGTTGCTTCTTGTCGAGTACGTCCGGTAACGCTTGCCCCGGCGCATTGAATCGATATTAGTGTGTAGCTCCAGATCGAATGATATTTTCTGCGTCAAGACATCATTTTTCTCCGGCAGCCCTTCGACAACATAGTAAGCCGTTCTGCCCTGCTCGTCCTTGTCCGCGATGACATGCATTTCAACGTGAACGTTCTTGATCATCGCTGGAACCGGGTATTCGCCAGACTGCTGCTCGAAACTGAGCAACTGCTGGCGAACATCACGCAGAAAATCCATCATCGGCAGTTTATCGGCTGCTTGCACAGCCGTAGTCAAACCGATGAGTAGGACAATAGTCGTTACACGCATGCAGGCATTTGACCTATATATAGTAATCAACCAGACCCGAATTGGACGCATCACTGATCGCTTGCGTCAGCGGCACCTGTCCGGTATCGTCCGGCAGTTGGTCATCCCTGGCCTCAAACGAACGACCCGAGCTAAGCCCGCTGTTATTCTGATCCGCCTGCGCGAAGGCATTTTGACGCTGCTCTGCGAACGAGTGTTGCGAAACATCTGTATTCGACAAGTTCAGGCCTTTTTCCTCCAGCATCTCGCGTAGCCTGGGCAACGCTTGCTCGACGGCTTCCCTGACGTCTGCATGACGACTGCTGAAGGCAACGTTCACCTGATCGTTGTCCATGTCAATGCGTACTTCAAGCGGGCCCAGGTGAGCTGGATTGAGTTTGATCTCGGCTCTGCTGATATTCTGATTCACCATCCACAGAATTTGTTTACCCATACCTTGGCCCCAATCAGATTTACCCATAGTCTCAGGGATGAATGACTGACTGTTTGTGGTCATCGATTCCGCCGGCACAGCCGTCTGAGGTAACGGCGTACGCAAGAGTGAGGTGTTCAAGACGTCGGACGACGCAGGCGACGCCGTATTCAATACGGTCTCCGCGACCAGTTTTTGGCTGGTCAGCTCAAGCGCGGAACTGACACTCACCGCTTGCATGCGCGATGTAAACAGGCGGTCTGTTTCATTGAGTGCGCCCCCTGCTGTCATTGCCTGCTGACGATCGCCCAACTCACCCTGGCCGAGTGACTGCGTCAGCTTGGATCTCACTGCCAGATCACGCTTTATCGGATCGGTGGTCTGCTCGAGGTCCTGCGACAACGCGAGCGGGCGCATTGTCGGCAGCTGCGTCATCACCGGTGTTTCTGAAGTGTTCATCACGTTCATGCTTTGCATGGTGTCTCGTGCGATCAGCTGTTCTGCAGCTACGGACTTGTTCACCATCGTCAGCGACCTGTCAGTTGCTGAAATATCAACTAACTGCGATGTGGTCCTCGCAATCACATTGTTCGGTTCGGCTAAGGCAGCGGTAGTGGCCGGCATATCGAAGGGTGCTGTGACTGTCAGTGTTGTTGCCAGCGGTAACGCGCTTGTCAATGCCGCATCGGCATCTGTTTGCGTTTGCCCCTCAGCGACCGACGGCGATATAGTCGAACGGATCGATTCTGCCGCCTGTGTCGATAGCGGCAATGTCTTGCCGCTGTCGCCCGCTGGTATCACCGTGTCATCCGGTGTCAGACGCGCCTGCACCAAATCGTTGAGCGAGTCGATGAAAGTAGCGGCAGCTTCCGGCTGATCAGCCGAAACGCCGCTGGTTGTCCCATTCAGACTGGACTCTGCGACGGCTTTCATGGCCGCGGTTGTTGTCAGATCGCTGCTCGCATGAGTTTGGAGTGACGTCAACGGCAGTAGGTCTTTCATTACGCTTCTCGAAGTTAGATATAATCATCGTAAATAATGCAAAGCGTGTGCCAACACTAGCCTGCAGCTCAGTGGTCCGGGCGGTTCGGGTCAGTCGAACTCGTGGGGCGGTCATCGATCTCACGCTGTTCCTGTTCATCGCGTTTGCGGTTCTCGGCTTGCTTACGGTTATCAATTACTTTATCAATCATCTTGCTATGCCCATGTCTGTTATGCCATTCATTCTGACTATGTTGGCATTGCTGACGACTCGCTAACAGATGATGGCGTTGTTGCATGATTGCGTTATCCAGACGCCTTAAAAATAATTGGTAGTCTCTGAGCTTAACCACAGACAACCCCTGGGCGCCTGCCGCCTTGAAACCGGCAACGTATTGATCGCGATATTCGACCAAATCATCGAGATGTTTCTGCAACTGTTCGGCTCGACGCAAGCTGTCGCCCAACTGGCGGGCGGCTGTGCGTTCTTGCTGATGTGCAAACCGCGCTACCGGCTTTAGACGACGTGAGTTTTTCATTGCTCAGCCCCGCTGTATTCAGGCTGACGTTGACCACCACCAAGCGTCTGCAACATTCTTTCCAGACTGTGCTCGAAGGAAACGGCTTCGCTGCTATCCTGCCGTAAAAATTGCATCAATCGAGGATAGTACATAATGGCTTCATCCACCTCGGCATTAATGCCACTTTGATAGGCACCGACACTGATTAAATCCTGGTTTTGCTGGTAGGCTGAATACAACCGTTTAAACCGGCTCGCAGCCGCCTGGTGTTCTGCCGACACGACATCGTTCATGACGCGGCTTACCGATGCCTCTACGTCGATCGCAGGATAATGACCTGATTCGGCTATTTTTCTTGACAGAACGATATGGCCATCGAGTACGGCACGCGAGGCATCGGCAATCGGGTCATTTTGATCGTCGCCTTCTGCAAGCACGGTATAGAAAGCGGTGATCGACCCGCCCATGTCACCGTTATTACCGGCACGTTCCACCAGCTGTGGCATCTTTGCGAACACCGACGGCGGATAGCCCTTGGTCGCTGGCGGCTCACCGATCGCCAGTGCAATTTCACGCTGCGCCTGTGCGAACCGTGTCAACGAATCCATCAATAACAAAACCTGCAGGCCTTGGTCGCGAAAGTATTCAGCGACTGTCGTCGCCAGCCAGGCACCGTGCATACGCATCAGCGGAGAATTATCAGCTGGACTGGCAACTACGACAGCACGCGCCAGCCCCTGTTCGCCGAGAATGTTGTCCACGAAGTCCTTAACCTCACGACCGCGCTCACCAATCAGTCCGACCACAATGACGTCAGCGTCGGTGTAGCGGGTCATCATGCCCAATAGCACACTCTTGCCGACACCACTACCGGCAAACAGTCCCAGCCGCTGACCTCGCCCAACCGTCAGTAACGCGTTGATCGCCGACACGCCGACATCCAGTGGTTCGTTGATTGGCCATCGCGCCAGCGGGTTCACCGGCCGACCAGCCAACGGCATGCTGCTGTTGCAGCGCAGCGCACCTTTGCCATCGAGCGGTTTTCCGGCGGCATCAATGACACGGCCCAGCAATTGATCACCGACACTGGCCTCGTACATTCCGCGACCGGGAATGACACGCGCATTCGGATACAAACCACGAATATCGCTGGTCGGCATCAGATAAAGACGCTCACCAGCAAAACCCACAACTTCAGCTTCTATCTGCCCCTCAGGGGAAGAGACCATACAACGTGAGCCAATCGCCGCTTGGCAACCAACCGCTTCCAGGGTCAGGCCAACCATACGCGTCAGTTTTCCTTCGACGGTCAAGGGCACCTTATGATGTGCCCGCGAGGCGTAGTTCCGCAAACTCTCGCACCATATCGGACTGCGTTGTAGTTGAGGCTCTCCTGATGCAGTCACGATAGTCAATCCACCTCGCGTTCGCCACCCATCACTGCGGCGATGGCGGCGTTAACACGGTTCTCAACGGTGGCGTCGATGCTCGATGTATTCGTCGAAACACGGCACCCTCCCCGACTCAGCAGCGGATCTTCGGTGATCTGCCAAGCTGTATCGGCATCCGGCGGTAACAGTGCATTACGCACCAAGGCAGCATCCTCGGGGTGTAGTTCCAGGCTGATATCACTTGCGCTGACCGGCAACAGACTGACCGCCTCCTTGACAACAGCAACAATTTCTCCAGGTGATGTTTTCAGTTCACGCCGTATGATCTGACGGGCGACTGCCATCGACAAATCGACCAGTTCATCGACAACCTGTTTGTCCAGCTCACGCAACGGCATCGCTAGAGCACTGATCAAGGACCGTAAATACTTGAGATTATCACTGGCATCTTTCTGCGCCTGATTCATTCCTTCGGCATAGCCCTGGTTAAAACCCTGGTCGAAAGCCTCCTGCTCGATCTGGCTTTGTTCTCTGCTGGTGCGCATACGGTTGGCACCGGCTGCGGATTGATCGAAATGCGGCGCCTGCCAGGGCAGACACTTACCGGAAGAGTCACCGTCCAGGACCTTAGACATATTCGCTATCTCCCTTGCCGCCTAATGAGATATCCCCTGCCTCAGCCATCCGTGTGGCCACATCAAGTATTTCTTTCTGCGCCACTTCAACGTCTTTGAGCCGTACCGGTCCTTTGGCATCGAGATCCTCGCGCATCATTTCTGCGGCGCGCGACGACATGTTGCTGAAGATCTTGTCCTTCATCGCATCATCGGCACCTTTGAGTGCAACAATCAGCGTATCGGACTGTACTTCACGCAGAATCGACTGAATACCGCGATCATCCGCTGCGAGCAGATTTTCAAACACAAACATCTTGTCGCTGATTTCCTGAGCGAGTTCAGCATCCTTCTCGGTAATCGCCGCTGTGATTGCCGCCTCTGCGTCGCTGTCCACTAAATTCAGAATACTGGCCGCGGTTTTGATGCCGCCCACGCCTGTGCTCTGGGCACTGGTGCTGTTGCTGAGCTGTTTCTCCAGTACTTCGTTCAGTTCATCCAGCGCACTTGGCGATACGTCATCCAGTGTTGCGATTCGCATCAGCACGTCCGAGCGACTGGCCTCAGGCACGTGCATCAAAATCTCGGCAGCAAGGTCACTTTCCATAGTAGACAGAACGATGGCGATAATTTGCGGGTGTTCCTTCGATATCACGTCGGCGACCACGCGAGGATCCATCCACTTCAATGATTCAAGCCCCTTGTTTGTTTTGCCTTCGAGGATACGATCCAGCAGCCCCGTCGCTTTATCCTCGCCAAGCGCAGCAATCAGGACTTTGCGTACATAGTCGATCGAATCGACAGCAACGGCTGACTTATTCTGCATGAACTCAGCAAACGCCCCAAGGACCGCTTCGACTTTCTCATTCGACACGTCGCTCAGTGATGCCATAGCCGAACCGATCTCCTGCACTTCTCTGGGTCCCATATGCTTCAGCACCTCAGCGGCACCCTGTTCACCGAGACTCATCATGAAGATTGCAGCACGTTCTGGCCCTGAGATGTTGTCCGCCACCTTACTCTTCCTTGGCTATCCATGTGTTGAGCACTTGAGCGACGCGTTTGGGATCATCCTTTGCCATGGTACTGGCCATTTCCATTAGTTGTTGTCCACTCGGCTGTGTTTGATTGCTCAACGTCAGCTGATCTTCACCCAAGGCTAATTGTCCGGCGGCCTGCCCCGCTGGTAGCGCCTGTGCCGTGGCGTATCTGCCGTGCGTAGACAGGTTACGCAGCATCGGCCTGAGAACACCAAAGGCAATGAGCAACACGGCCAGAGCACCCAACAGCTGTTTGACTAGACTTAGAAGCCAGGGCTTTTCCCAAATCGGCACGTCGGGTAGCGGTTCGATATCTTCAGGCAAGCGGAACGGTGTATTGACAACGTTGATGGTGTCACCGCGGGCCTCGTTCAAACCCACGGCTTCTCTAACCAGCGAGTTGATACGTTCCATTTCACCTGGCTCTAGCGATACTCGTTGAGTCTCACCGTTTTCATTCTGAGTCAGCCGATAATCAACCACAACGGCCACCGAGAGCTTTTTCAAGGATACCGGTGAATTACGGATATGACTGATGGTTCGATCGACCTCATAGTTCCTGACCGAACGCGACGTATTCCGTATCGGCTGAGCTGCATTCGCCTGTTCTGACTGGAACTCTTCAGTGGTTCCCGCGGGTGGTGGTTGGTTGCTTAGCGCACCCGGGATCCCCATCGGACCTTGCGAGTCCGTGCTTTCTTCAAACAGCTGTTCACTGCGCACAGCTGTTTGCTCCGGTTGATAACTTTCCCGGGTTTGTTCCTGTGCAGTAAAGTCCACATCGGCAACAACCTGCGCACGGACACCCTCCATGCCAACAATCGGACTAATGATATCGATGATACGTTTGACGTAGCGTTCTTCGAGTTTACGCGTGTAGTCGAACTGGGTACTGCTCAGCAGCAAATCGGCGGTCGAACTCTTGTTATTGAGCAGGCGACCTTTCTGGTCGATGATGGTCACGTTTTCGGCATCGAGCTCGGGCACGCTGGATGCCACCATGTTGACAATACCAGCAACCTGCATGTCATCGAGCGCCCTGCCTGGATAAAGATTGAGTAGCACCGAAACTGCTGGCTTGGATGATTTGCGTGCAAACGCCGACTGTTTGGGTATCGCCAGGTGGACACGCGCGCTTTCGACCACATTCAACTTGCTGATCGATTGTGCCAGTTCGCCTTCAAGTGCACGGTGATAACGCGCTTTTTGCAGAAAGCTGTTACTGCCGAATCCCTGGTCTTTTTCCAGTAGCTCAAAACCAACATCGCCGCCGTGTGGCAAGCCCTGCGTTGCCAGATTCATGCGTGCTTCATGGACCTTTTCCGCCGGCACCATGATCGCACCCGCACCACGCTCGAGCTTATACGGAATTGCTGTGTCGTCGAGCACCTGAGCCACCTGCGACATGTCCTTTGCACTCAGATTGCCGTAAAGCATGCTGTAGTTCGGTGACTGTGACCACATCGCGATAGTCACGCCCAACGCCACACTGAGCGCGAGTCCAATCATCAATCCCAATTGACGCAGCGCCGGGAGGGCGTTGAAACCCTGTGCCTGCGCTGATACATTCTCTGCTGACACCAATGCCATCAATCCTTATCCTGTAGAAGCGTGTTTATTTGCGGGACTACACTTGCATGTTCATGATTTCCTTGTAGGCGGAAACCAGATTGTTGCGTACCTGCGTCATCGCTTGAAACGACACACTTGCCTTCTGTATCGCCACCATGACTTCACTCAAGTTCACGTTTTTATCACCCGCCTCGAATGCGGCTGCCAGATCTTTGGCTGTTTTTTGCGTCTCGTTAACTTCATTGACGGAGTTCTTCAATAATTGCCCGAAATCCACCTTGGCAGCTTCGACGTTCATATCCGTTGGCAGCTTGTTTTCTGCCATCGCGGCCATTGTGCGCATTTGGTGCAGAACCTGGCTTATATCGATCTCACTCATGGTTGTAATCCTCTGTACACTTCAGTTGATAACGCGGTCATTTGATTCGTCGTTCGACGGCCTGAATCCTTTGTTTGGTTGAAACAGGAAACAGGCCTGCTTTCAAACCGGCAGTGCTATACCTGCATCACGCAACTTGGCCAGTTTGTAGCGTAACGTGCGTGGACTGATTCCCAGTTTTTCGGCCACCTCCTTACGACTGTTTTTGGCACGCAAAGCTGAAATAATAATGTCAGCTTCCCGAGCCTTGAGATCACTACTGAGACTCTCGTCGATAGGTGCGTTGTTGCTGGTTATCTCGGTGTCTGCATTCGAACCGGTGGCTGCTGGCGCCAGCTCTTCAAAGCGGATATCACAGGCATTGACGCAGTTACCCGTGCGTAAAATCATCGCCCGTTGCACGACATTATCGAGTTCACGAACATTCCCTGGCCAGGGATGCTGCGTCAGCATCGCCATTGCTGACGAGCTAAAACTCACTACCGCTCCAGCGTCGACACAAGAGCGCATTAACTTTTTAGCGATCGGCAAGATATCGTCAGGACGTTCCCGCAAAGGCGCTATGTGCAATGGAAAGACGTTCAGCCGATAGAACAGATCCTCACGAAAACGTCCTTCGGCAACAACCTGGCGAATATCGCGATTTGTCGTTGCAAGTATGCGCACATCCAACGGTATCAGGTTGCGCCCACCGAGGCGCTCCACTTCGCGCTCCTGCAACACACGCAACAACTTGGCCTGTAGCGCGAGATCCATTTCTGTGACTTCGTCGAGCAGCAAAGTGCCGCCCTGTGCCTGTTCGAATTTACCAGCTTTGGCTTGATACGCGCCGGTAAAAGCACCTTTTTCATAACCGAACAAAACGGATTCGAGCATATTCTCTGGAATGGCAGCGCAGTTGATCGCGACGAACGGACCGTTTGAGCGATTTGAGTGCTGATGAATAAACCGGGAAACCACCTCCTTGCCGACACCGGACTCGCCGCTGATCATAACCGTGGCGTCGCTTGCCGCAACACGACGCGCCACTTCCGCCAGCTGAAGGCTGCGTCGGTCGACTGCAATGAGTCCGTCCTCACCGCGGCTGGCAGGCACGACAAAACGCGCCACCATATCCACCAAGGTTTCAGCCTCGAACGGCTTTACTAGATAATCATTAGCGCCATCGTGCATCGCCTGCACGGCCTTTTCAATGGTTCCATACGCCGTCATTAGAACGACTGGTATCTGCGCATGAGTCGACTTCACCGCTTTGAGCAAGGCATATCCATCCATCGGTTGCATCTGCACATCGCTGAGCAGCAACGTAATGTTCGGGTTGATAGCAACAAGACGCAATGCTTCCTGGCCATTCTCTGCGGTATCGACGCGATAGTTCGCCAACTGCAATGTCTCGCAAATCACTTCGCGCAACGCCGTATCATCTTCAACCACTAGAATCGTACCCTGATTCATACGTTTACCTCTTTCTGATGATAAAATTCGATTGATTCTGCAACACTTATTGAACGATTCTTCAGGCCGAGCCTGTGCGAAACACCGTTGGTGATTTCACTGGGTAGAATTTGATTGCCTGTGCTCAACGGAAGTGTGATCGTGAAACAGCTGCCCTCACCTGGTGCAGAATGAATATCAAACCTGCCGTTAAAACTGGATACGGTTGCGTTAACAACGGCCAGCCCAAGACCGGTACCATTGCGCCTGGTCGTGAAAAATGGTTCCAGGACCCGGTCTTTGATATCGTCCGAAATACCGCACCCATTATCCTCGAAGCTAAATTCGATCATATTGTTTTTGGTCTGGAATACCCTGATATTCAATTTCAGTGTATCTTCGCAGGCTTCGATTGCGTTGTTGACCAAGTTCTGGAAGGCGCCGAACAAGGCGTCGCGGTTACCACATAAGCGGCTGTTGTCGCCCGGGCTCTGAATCGTCAACATGATCCGTTCACCGTCAATTTGAGGCTCCTGAGCCTGCTTGAAATCCTCAATAAATTCCGCTACCGAAAAGGATTCCGTATCAGAGACTTCGCCCCGTGCAAAAATGAGCATATCATTGACCATGCGCTCGAGATGATGCAACCGTTCTTTGGCCTTGTCAGCAAAATGCGTTCTGTCCGCGCTCTGCGCTTGAGGATGACTGATATTTGACAAGTACAGTAATGCGGTCGCTAGCGGTGTTCGAATCTGGTGGGCAAGACTCGCAACCATCTCACCCAGCGATGTCAAACGCTGTTGTCGGCTGACAAGCTCTTGTAACGCACGCGTTTCGGTCGTATCCGTAATCAATATGATCTTACCGGGCTCGGCATCCAGCGAACGAATGCAAAGACTAATCCAGCGACCGTCGTGCAAACGCAGTTCATCGCCATCGGTAACTAGAACACGCCGTGCCAATAAGTCCCACGCTCGTCCGATAAGATCTTCACCGAGCATGTCATGCGCAACCGGATTGGCCTGCGTAATTTGTCCTTGGCTATCCAGGACGACTATACCGGCTGGCAGCGTATCGAGCAGCCCTTCGAGCTTGTCAGCGAGTAGCTCCTTTTCGGCTAGTTGCTTCAGTCTTTCGCTGCGCGCCTCTGACAATTCCTTCGATAGATACTCGACTTGTGTTTGCAGATCACGATAGGAGTCGGCCAGAGACATTGAAAGCTGATTAAACAGCTTGAACGCATCTTCTAGCTGAACATCATTCAAATTATCTTCATGATTCATGGTGTATTCACTACAACAGTTACACAATACTTTGCATAGCTAAATGCAAGTAGTGTGCCCACAATTATGTTTTCTTTTATTACAACAAGTTACACCGCACTTCTGCCTACAGCGCCAAACTGTCGTCGCCGTATAACGAACGCATGCCATGATTATGACGTCGCACTATCAGCGCCCATCGAATTTCTTTCAGCGAAGATCTAGGTGCTTCAAGCGCTTTCTTACGGCGGTGTTTTCAATCGCAATTGCGTCAATCAACTCGCATATAGGATACAAATAGACTAAAAACAGAATTATGTCGGTATACTCTTATGACAAACTGATCGAACAGACCCGCAGGCTCGCGGCAGACTTTCGCCGTACGACCGGCACCATGCTGCCCGTTTCCGGCGAAATCGCACGCCACGATGTGTCCCACTACCTGGGTCTGGAACTGAGTAACGACCAAACCGCGGGTTATGATGCGCTCGGCAAAAATGAGCGCGAAGGCTTGCGTATCCAGATAAAAAGTCGGGTTGTCGGTGATGCTGTGAAAGCGGGACACCGCATCGGCCAGCTAAATACACAGGGCAACTGGGATCGGGTGATTCTGTCATTGATGGACGATGATTTCGAACCCATTGAGATGTATGAAGCCTCACGCGACGAAGTCATTGAAGCCATCAATGGCGCAAATAGCAGCCGCAAAAAACGCGGTGCCCTGTCGGTTGCCAAGTTTAAGATCATCGGAGAGCTTGTCTGGGCAAAGGAGCTCGGCAAAATAGTTTAAGCATTCGCTGCGCGCACCGAACCCATTACATCTATCAATACCAAGCGCGACAATAATCCTAGCTTCCGCAGTTGACCGCTGTCACCGTTACTCAACGGAATCTAGGATAATCGAACACCTCGGTGAACCGGGCCGAATCTAATTATGGCTGTTTAGTCGCGAATACCACAAACCTGAAATCAGGTCGACAGGAACGACACACTGCCTTTACCATAGCCTGGAACCTCGATTTCGAAGTGGGCACATCCAGCATCAGACTCTATGACGCTTTGTGCTGCCTCGGGGAGTTCATCGGGTGATGCGTAGACCTTGTCCAACCTGATATGAGGGCTTTTGCCCTTCATGAACAGCCGTGAACAGATGTTCATGACTTCATGGTGATTTCCCAACATCATATCGGAGAAGTCACCGGATTCGGCAGCATCTTCAGCACCCGCAGGCGGGATTCGAGTCAACGCCGAGCCAGCATAAGCCACAAAACCGTAATCACAGATACATGCGGTTACTGGAACGTTGTCGTCATTCACGTATATAGCCACCACGCTTTTACTGCCCGCATCGCTCGCAACGGCAGTGCCTGTATCCAACGTCAAGGCATCGCCGTACAACATCGAAAGTATCTGAAGCAGATCGTTTTTATCGGGAACGGGATGAATCGCTGGCATGTTTACACCTCTCGCTTGCAGATAGTTCTACCCTTGTTCAGCTCACTTCCGAGTATCCAGCATGTAGGCCCAAGGCATTAAATTTTTTGAGCATGAGGTCCAGTGTTTTGTGATCCATAACACCCATGTCAACAAGGATCTCGCCTAACCGTGGCCGAGACTGCTGCTGCAGGGTCTGAAGCTGTGCGATCTCACTTTCGGTGAGGTAACCCAGCTTTTTAGCCATTGCTGTGAAGCTGTCACAGGAATCAGCTTGTTCGTTGTAAATTGACAGCACCTGCTTCACTGTCAAATAGCGTTTAGCTATCGCAATCCGTGAGATGTTTTCCTGTGATTTTTCCTGTCTGACTAATGCCTCCAGCACCATGGCATCGGTAACAACGTCATTGTTGACGAGAAACTGGCCGAACTTAGTGACCTCCATTTGAGTGTCCTCTAGCCGTATTTTTTACCGGCAGTCTGTCAATTGATATACTGGCTCAACGTCGATTTGAACGATTCCGGCGTAAAGGGCTTGGCAATCAGGAACCGCGCCCCCATGGCGCTTGCCTTGTCCTTCATCTCCTTGGTTGCTTCCGTAGTGACGAACCCGAAAGGCGGGTTGATGCCATCGTCATTAATCGCTTTCAACAGCTCTGGACCCGTCATATTGGGCATGTTCCAGTCGCACAAAACCAGGTCGGGTTTGGCCGCCCGGATCATATCTAACGCTTGCACACCATCCTCTGCCTGAACGATTTCATGGCCGTCAAAGCCGGCTTCCCGCAGCGTCTTCATAACAATTAGGCGCATTGCGAGACTGTCATCTATAACCATGATATTCATTAATGTTCTCCTACGTCTGAAATAAGAAAGTCTGTTTTTATCAATTATCATTAAAGATATGATTCAAGTCCCAAACTTTGTTCCAGCATGTGTGAGCGCTATCAGCGTATCTGAAATCTTCTCTAAGGGTAGCACATTATCAGCAGCACCCAGGCTTACAGCTGTCCCCGGCATTCCCCACACCACACTGGTCGCTTCATCCTGAACGATCGTCGCCGCCCCTGTGTCCTGTATCTCCTTCAAGCCTTTAGCACCATCATCCCCCATCCCCGTCAATAGTACGCCCACCGCATTCGCACCGGCACTCTGCGCAACAGAGCGAAAAAGTACATCGACCGCTGGCCTGTGGCGATTCACTGCTGGACCATCATCCAGTTTGCAGTAGTAGTTCGAGCCTTTGCGTTCGATCAACAGATGCTTGTCACCAGGTGCTACGTAGACATGCCCGGTCAGTATGTGTTGGCCATGCTGTGCTTCACAAACAGTCATCGCACTGATACTGTCCATACGTTTTGCAAACCTTGCACTGAACAGCTCAGGTATATGCTGGGTAATGACCATGGCCGGTGCATCGGCCGGCATCATCATCAATATCTCCTTGATCGCCTCGGTCCCACCTGTTGATGCGCCAATGGCTATAATCGAATCAGTATTAACAAACTGATTGTGGCCGGTCCGTTTGTTAATAATTGCGTCTGCGTCTATTTTCTTGCGCAGTCGTCTCCGACCGTTAATTTGATTTCTAGTCAGTGTGTGTAACTTCGCGCCAGCAGCGGCTTTTAGTTTGCAAATAAGTTCTTCTCGGTATTGGGCCAGTGTATGCGCAAGGTCAACTTTAGGTTTAGCCACAAAATCGACTGCGCCAAGTTCCAGTGCCTGAAGTGTAGTATCCGCACCTTTGTCAGTCAGATAGGAGACCATTACGACTGGTATCGGATGCAGGCGCATCAGATTAGCAAGAAAGGTAAGACCATCCATCTTCGGCATTTCCACGTCCAGGGTCAGCACGTCCGGGCGGAGCTTTTTTATTTTTTCCCTTGCAACGAATGGGTCCATTGCGGTTCCAACCACTTCAACTTCTGGATCCATGTCAAGGATTTCCGTGAGTAACTTTCTCACCAGAGCCGAGTCATCAACCACCAGTACTTTGATCGGTCTAACCGCTCGCTCGCTATCGATACGTGTATTCATCGTGGAAGTCATGGTTAAAACAGGTCGATTTCACCTTCTATAGGTGCTTGCTCGAGAGAACGCAAGTATTCGCGCTCTCGACGTGTCAATTCAATGCCCTGGGACAGACCTAGTTTTTTAACCATGACTCTGCCAGAACGCGGGAAGTAATTTATCTTTCTGGAACAAGTACCACCAAGATCCTGCGCAACAATGGGTAGTGTTTCAGTTTGAAGATACTCTTTAACAAACGTGATATTACGTTGACCAACATCGGCCATGAGGCCGAGCATCTTGCCACCACCAAACAACTTGATTTCCAGACGCTCACGTCGGCCGCCGTACTTGAGGATGTCATTGATCAGATGTTCCATAGCAAAACCGCCATAGCGCGCTGCGGCACTGTCGTGCTCGCAGGTGCCTGCGTTTTTCCCGCACGGCAGCATGAAGTGGTTCATGCCTCCAATCCCGGCGACTGGATCACGAATACAGGCTGAAATACATGAACCTAAGACAGTCGTAATTATTTCATCTTTATTGCTGAGATAATATTGACCTGGTAGCACTCTTGCTGTAATGCACTTGCTCGAACGATCCCAATAGCGCTTGACCGACTCAAAACCGGGTAATGTAGCAGGCAACTTTGGTTGATTGGTTTCATTGTTAACCACGCAGCAATTCATTATTACACCCTCTGATAGATGCTATTACCGATAAGCTTGAATCTATCAGTTATATTCTGCAGACTCTCTGAATGCCCGATAAATAAATGAGCTCCCGGCTGCATCAAATTTGCAAAACGCTCGAACAATGTACGCTGTGTTGGTTTATCAAAATAGATAACAACATTGCGGCAGAAGATAATATCGAATGGACCTTGCATCGGCCAGGGCTGCATCAGGTTAAGTTGCTTGAAGGTGATCAATTTGCGTAAAGCTGGTGACACCCTTATCTTGCCATGTTGGCCCCTCCTGCCTCGAAGAAACCAGCTATGGATGCGCTGTTTGTCCAGTCCTTCAACGTCTTCTATTGAATAGACACCTTTAGCCGCAGTCCGCAGTACATTACTGTCCAAATCTGTGGCCAATATACGCACATCATAATTCTCTATATCCTCGATTACCTCACACAGTGTCATTGCCAATGAGTATGGCTCCTCACCGGTTGAGCACCCAGCCGACATGATACGTATACGCCGTTGGGTACGATCGTTTTTGACCAACGTCGGCAGCAGGTCATTTGCAAGGTAATCGAAATGGTGCTCTTCCCGATAAAAATAAGTCAGATTGGTGGTAATCGAATTGATGAACTGTTCTATTTCGCTGTTATTGCCACTTCTGATCAGCTCACAATAATCACGAAACTGGCGTATACCAAGCGCCTGAAGCCGCTTGCGCAAACGCCCATATATGAGGCATCGTTTATGAGCTGCGAGACTGATTCCCGTGTGTTGACTCACGAGTTGTCGAATACACTCAAAATCCGCATCCGTGAATTCATGTGCCTGACTGATGGCACTGGCCGGTGTAACAGGTGACTGTGGCGATGAACGCATAGATCAGTCCTTTAGAATAACTCGATATCACCCGATAACGATGGTTTGCCTTCTCCAGTGCTGATAGCGACACCTTCTTTTTCCTTTCGATTTGAGCTGGTCGCTACAGAATTAAGGCCTTCTGCAGATAAACGCTGTAATAGTGCGTAGTACAAGCTTTGCTCCTGTTCCAGCGTGTACACAGACCGCATCTTGTCATGAAGACGTTGCCATAGGGCCTGATGCTGTTTATCCTGTGCCCGCGTGACTTCAGATACCGCCTGAAGGTTTTCCTGGATATGCAGAATTCTCTGTGATAAACGGTCGTAGAACTGGAATGCAGTTACAGCTTTTTGCATATCAGTTTCCGCTTGAGCACACAAGGTCTTGATGGTGTCTGATACGACCAGCACATCCGCACGATCCGTTGCCTCCTCATCCGCAGCATACTGACGAAGATTGTTTGTAGCTGCGTTCAATTCAGGCAGCTGCTGCTCAATCTTACTGATACTGGCCGCCATCATCGTTATCGACTCGATCAAGTCTCCAACAGAACCGTTGGATTCCTGCAATAACAGATTGATCTGATCGATCATCAGCCCAAGAAAACTTGACAGTTCACGCATATCAGTTGCGTGTACGACAGAGCCGCTGGCACTACTTTCGGCTTCGTGATCGACTCTGGAAGCCTCACCAGGTAATTTGTTATGCTTATCCATCAATATACAGCTATAAAGTATGAGTCAAACCTGGTACTCGGGCAAACCAAGATAGCTGCTCAGCCCTGTCAATGCCGCCGACTTCAATAATGCTTCAGACGGCTCATGCCACTTAACAACATTGCCGTTCTCTTGAACCTGTTTTACGCTGGCAAACAACAACTGCAACGCAGCGGTATCGATGGTGTTTATTTTTGCCGCGTACAAGTTGATGTCTACACCTCTGTCTACACTTCTCATTAGTTTTGAGTGCAGCTTGCCAGCGCTGGCAATATCAAGGTTTTCTTCCAATGTGACCCTACTCGACTTGTTCGAACCAGCTTTGGACCGTTCTGTTGCCACGCATCTACTCCTGAACCTGAATCTTGCAACTAAGGAAACTCTTATTTATTCAGAGTTTCTGTGTGGCATATGGATGTGCCGCCTTTTCCAATCAAATCTTTGCTTGGAAATCAATAAGATTAGATCGCATTTTTTTGTGCTTTGATAGTTCCAGGATGGACACATCAGCGCTTCCCTGAACTAAAAGCACACTGATGATAATCTTTCTCTGTCGCCTAGGAACCTGTCGGATTTAACGCTGATCTACTGCGGAAAAGCCGAATTTGGTCAGATTCTCCGATCTTTCTCGTTAAATAGCGGTGCTATTCGCCTTAAAAGACCGAAAAATCTGCCTCAAATCGGCTTTACCTCGCTACGATCGGTCAAGTCCGACAGGCTCCTAGGGCGATTTATATCGCCCTTTTTCATTCTGACAATCTGAAACTGATTAGGCATAGTTTGTTAAGCTATGGCCCACCACAGCTGAAGGATAGTACTATGAGTGAATACTTACCCGGCCTGGCCGGTGTTCCTGCAACCAAGTCAAATATATCATCCATCGATGGGGAGAAGGGCATCCTCGCCTACCGGGGTTATGATATTCAGGAGCTTGCCGAAAAGAGTACCTTCGAAGAGACGGCGATGCTGCTGCTCGATGGTGAACTACCCACCAAGGCCAGACTCGACGACTTCGATCAGCAGCTGCGCGGTGAGCGCAAGATCAAGTACCATATCCGCGAAATCATGCGCAATCTACCTGCCACCGGCCATCCGATGGAGATGTTGCAAACAGCCATCGCTAGTCTCGGGATGTTCTATGGTGATCAAGGTGTGCTCACTGAAAGCTACGGCAGCGAAGATGTCTATTACGTGCATTGCATGTCGGTAAAAATCATCGCGCGCATGGCGACTATCGTGGCCGCCTGGGAGCACGTCCGTAATGGTTATGATCCGATAGAGCCGCGCCACGATTTGAACCACGCGGAAAACTTTATGTTCATGCTGACCGGCGTCGAGCCGGATCCGCTGAGCGTGCGCATCATGGATGCCTGTCTGATTATGCACGCCGAGCACACCATCAATGCGTCCACCTTCGCCGCGATGGTCTGCGGCTCGACCTTGGCGGGGCCGTTCCCGGTGATTGCCGCAGCTATTGGCACGCTCGCCGGACCGCTGCACGGCGGTGCCAATCAACGTGTGGTCGAAATGCTCGATGAAATCGGACGCCCGGAAAACGTTAAGGACTGGCTCGATATGAAGCTTGAAGAGAAAGAAGTGATCTGGGGTATGGGACATCGCGAGTACAAGACCAAGGATCCGCGCGCGATCATCCTGCAGCGTATGGTACTGGAGTGGGCCGAGAGAAAAGGCAACCTTACTCCGATGTTCGAGACGGCGTTGGCCCTGGAAGAGGCCTGTGAATCCGTGCTCGGTCCCAAAGGTGTGTATCCGAATGTGGACTATTATTCCGGTATTCTCTACTCGGAAATGGGTATTCCGATCGACCAGTTCACGCCAATATTCGCGGTCTCGCGTATCGCTGGCTGGATGGCACACTGGCGAGAGCAATTGTCCGACAACCGTATTTTCCGGCCCACCCAGATTTACACGGGCCTTCCATCGCGTGATTATGTGCCGATCGATCAGCGTGACTAGCCCGCATTTCTCACCAGGCGGCGCTTACGAACCCGAACCCTGCGCCTGCTCCCGTGATCCTGGTGAGAAATGCGGGCTAGATGTCTTGAACTGCCGACGTAGCTTAAGCTTGGTGGATCACGGCGTAGCAATGCCCTCATAAGCAGGCATGCATGCTCAGCTCAATATTCGCTCTTTAGATAGTGGGGCTCTTGTTGGACTTGAGACACCATGTAATCGACGGTGGTCTTAATCATTTCATCGGATAAGTCTCTACGCAGGTCTTTCACGTAGATTTTACATTTTCCGCTATGCATTGACGCATAAAGACTGTCCATGCCCCGGGCAATACGGGATTCCCATTCAGCTTTGTCTTCAAGCTTGGGCGCGCCCGCGGCTGCGGTTTCATGACAAGAAGAGCATACCTGTCTGTAAGTTGTTGCGCCGTCTTGTGCTTGTGCGTTTGCGGAGGCAAGTACGATCAGCGCAGTAGAATTCAGTAATACATTTAGTTTCTTCATTCATTTATTTCCTAGCCGCGAGCAATCTTCGGCTGTTAATGAACCTGATGTTTAGATTCTGTCAAAATTCATCTCCTAGGTAAACGATTATTTTTATCCGGAAATATCCATACAAAAGAGCGGATTTAGCAAACCTGTATAGTCAAGATATTACCATTGTGGTCACACAATAAATCCGCCTCAGGATCCAATGGTGCTTACTTACGCATAGTAATGTTTCTACCCTCCTCGCGAGGGACGAAGCGATCTTTTGTCAGGTGGCGCAAGGGTACAAAAAATCGCCGCGCTTCCACTCGCGATGATGTGGTTTTGTTATTATTGGCGGTTAAGTAAGTGCCATTCACCTCAGGATTGGAATTGTTTGTAGCTATGCCAATTGTAACGATGAATAAGCCAGGTTGTGTAAACAAAGGTATACTTAACGCATTTCGCAGTTTGGTGGTAAACCTAAGTATTACAAACTGAAACAATCACAAAATCCATTGATGACTAACCACTAATTGACAAGGCGAACAATGCACTTCGTTCGACGTCCGCCTTCGTATCACATCCGGGTTAATGTGTTAAAAAAAAACCGAGTGGTGAATAAGCCAGCGTGCAACGCGTAGTCTCGTCAGCGTTTCTGGCGCTTTTAAGTATGCTAACCATACTCGCTGTTTGCGACTCAGGCTTTCCTCAAACCGTACTCGCGCAGGTACTGAGAAAAGTCTTCCAGTACGCGTATACCTGTCTGTTCTGCTTCCGTGCACCAGGCTTGCAGGCGCTGGACGCGATTGGCTTGACTATTCGAGGTATGCGTCCAGATTTTCCGCAATTGTTGCTTGAAGCGGTATACCGTTGCCAGTGAGCGATACTGTTGTATTACTTTGTTGATCGTTTCCTGGGCGCTAACGCCAGGCTGAATATCCTCGCGGATCATCAGTTTTCGTGATCGTTGTAGCAATTTCTGTCCCATACGGTCGGCTTTTTGTTGCGCATCGTGTATGACGGGTTTAATCACCTTATTGCCGTAAAGCTTCATAATGTGGAATCGGTTGCTCACGACAGCGCGTACAGTATCGATATCGACAATCTGTTTTCCGTTTGTGCAGCGTAGTTTAGGTGCTACGCGCTTGATTCTGGCCAGCCTGACCGTTTCCATCAGCCGAATGTACATCCATCCGATATCGAACTCCCACCATTTATTCGATAGCTTGGCAGATGAAGGATACGCATGATGGTTATTGTGCAGCTCTTCACCACCGATCAGAATACCCCAGGGAAGGATATTGGTAGAGGCGTCAACGGTTTCGAAGTTGCGGTAACCGGCGTGATGTCCAATACCGTTAATAACGCCGGCGGCCCAGAATGGAATCCAGGCCATCTGCACGGCAAAGATGATAATGCCGGCCGCTCCAAACATCAGCATATCGATCAGGGCCATCAATGTCACGCCCAGAATCGGCAATCGGCTGTATACATGACGTTCGACCCAGTCATCCGGTGTGCCATGACCATATTTTTCCAGTGTTTCCTTATTCAGTGTTTCTGTTCGATATAACCACGCGCCCTTGAATAATACAGTGGCTGGTCCTTTATAGCGTGGGCTGTGCGGATCATCCACGGTTTCGCATTTAGCATGGTGTTTACGGTGTACTGCTACCCATTCTCGGGTGACCATGCCTGTCGTTAACCATAACCAGAAACGGAAGAAATGACTTACACCGGGATGCAATTCAAGTGCATGATGTGACTGTTGGCGATGTAAGAAAATAGTGACAGCAACAATTGTTATATGCGTCAGCAGTAAGGTAATACCAATATAACCCAAAGTGGAAAAGCCCAATAAACCTTCAAATAACATCTAAATCTCTTTCTTGATAATGATGTGCAGTCGGAGTGGACAAGCAGCAAACAAGCTGTCCAGCCCTTTGTTACACTGGTTCATCTTATTGCAGATTATTCGGGCTAACTTAGAGGAGAATACCGCTAGGAATACTGCTTAAACTAACTTAATAATACACAAACGATACATATTTTTGCTGTAAACACGCAGCTGACATATGGCGCCGTAGTATTTATAAACAGGTTTGTCCATTACCGACGGCTTAGAACGCTTAGAGCATGTTTATTCAGAAAAGTTTCGTTTATAAGAAAGATATTAGTAAAAAAAGCCGGTGACAATGCTTCTCATTTGTCACCGACCCATGAAATACTTCCGTGCAATATGCAGGTTAGCTATTGTCGAGGATATCCAGGTTGCGTACGGCGCCCTTATCGGCGCTCGAGGCCAACATGGCATAAGCTTTCAATGCGGCCGAAACTTTCCGAGGTCTGGTCTGTTTGGGCTTCCAGCCTGTTGCATCTTGCTTTTGTCGCCGAGATTCCATTTCCGGATCATCGATCAACACATTAATCGTACGCTGAGGAATATCTATTTTGATCCGGTCGCCATTCCTGACCAGGCCGATTTCGCCTCCCGACGCAGCCTCGGGTGAGGTGTGACCAATGGATAAACCTGAACTGCCGCCTGAGAAGCGCCCATCGGTTAACAGTGCGCAGGATTTTCCAAGTCCCTTCGATTTCAAATACGATGTCGGATAGAGCATTTCTTGCATGCCGGGACCGCCTTTAGGGCCTTCATAGCGCACGATCAACACAGAGCCGGGTTTAACACGATCATTCAGGATATCGTCGACCGCCTGTTCTTGGGATTCGGTGACGTGAGCGCTGCCTTCGAAGACCAATATGGATTCATCGACACCAGCCGTTTTAACGACACAACCGTCTCTGGCGAGATTGCCATGGAGCACAGCAAGTCCACCCTCGGTGCTGAAAGCATTTTCGAGCGACCGAATACAGCCTCCGGCACGGTCAGTATCCAGAGACGGCCAACGCGTGGCTTGACTGAACGCGGTTTGCGTGGGAATACCTGCGGGTCCGGCTTTATAAAACTCTGCAATATTGGCGTCATCGTTTAGCGTGATATCCCAGGTGTTGAGGGCGTCTTTCAAAGTCGCGCTGTGGATCGTGGGCACCGATGTATCGAGCAGCTGGGCTCGATCCAGTTCCCCCAGTATGCCGAAGATACCGCCAGCACGGTGCACATCTTCAATATGGTATTTCTGGGTATTGGGCGCCACTTTGCACAGTTGAGGCACGCGACGGCTGAGCGTATCGATATCCTTCATGGTGAAATCAACACCGGCTTCGAGCGCGATCGCGAGCAGGTGGAGAATTGTATTGGTGGAGCCGCCCATGGCGATATCCAATGACATCGCATTGGTGAAGGCTGCCTTTGACCCTATCGATCGTGGCAATACCGACGCATCGTTATCTTCATAGTGGCGTCTGGTGAGCTCAACGATGAGTGAGCCAGCCCGCTCAAACAGCTTACGGCGGTCTGCGTGCGTCGCCAGGGTGGTTCCGTTGCCGGGCAAGCTCAGTCCCAGCGCTTCGCTGAGGCAGTTCATGGAATTGGCGGTAAACATCCCCGAACAGGAACCACAGGTAGGGCAGGCGCTGCGCTCGTACTCAGCGACGACGTCGTCTGAAGCGGCGTCATCTACCGCAATGACCATGGCATCAACCAGGTCCAGACCGTGGTCGGCGAGCCGGGTTTTGCCCGCCTCCATAGGCCCACCGGTCACGAATACCACGGGTATATTGATGCGCATGGCTGCCATTAACATACCGGGCGTGATCTTGTCGCAGTTCGAGATGCACACCATAGCATCGGCGCAATGCGCATTGACCATGTATTCAACCGAATCGGCGATCAGGTCGCGGCTAGGCAGGCTGTAGAGCATACCATCGTGGCCCATGGCGATACCGTCATCAACAGCGATTGTATTAAATTCCTTTGCGACTCCACCGGCCTTTTCAATCTCGGCAGCTACAAGCTGACCCATATCTTTCAGGTGAACATGCCCCGGGACAAACTGTGTAAATGAATTGACGACAGCGATAATGGGTTTTTCGAAATCTTCATCCTTCATCCCAGTTGCTCGCCAAAGCGAGCGGGCGCCGGCCATATTGCGACCTGCCGTTGTCGTTCTGGATCGATACTTGGGCATCTTCCTGTCCTAAAATGTTGATAAGGGCGGTAAGAATAGCAGATTTTGCGGTTTCAAGTCTCAGCCGAGTTCTGACCCCCTTACGGTGAGCTTTTCGCCTAAAACCAATCCCTTACCAGTACACTACGCCGCCTGGTGAGACATGCGGGCTATCATCATTCCAGCTAAAAAACATGCCGAAAAGACGTTTGTTTAGGGAATACGAATATTGGGGATCAAAGTTGAAATAATATAGACAATGCAAATGTTGCATTGGACTAAGATGTTTTTTATTCTGATTCCATTGACTTACGTCATATCTGCGCAGGAGCGTAACCTCTGCATGTTGTTAGGGGTGAGGCAAGCAGCGTCTAACATAACCGGGAATGAACGTCTGTGACGCATGCTATATCAGTCGTCGGTGGTTTATCAATGAAAACAAAATCTGAATCTATCAGCATCACGAAAGTAAATTTAGGGATATGTCATACCCGGACGGTATTAAACAGTGCATTATTGGTATCAGCAGTTTTTACGTTCATGATCCTGTCGGGTTGTGGAACGTTTCAACTGGCTCGACTGCCGCCAGTACCCTCGGGTCCAGACGCTAAGCTCAATGTCGGCAAGATCGTCTGGATCGATTTGCTCACCGAGGATACGGGGGCGGCATCTGTGTTCTATGAAGCGCTGTTCGGCTGGCATACAGCACCCTCAAAAGGCGACGAGACCTACTATGTTTTTTCACTCGATGATAATCCCCTCGCTGGTATGAGCGCAGCCGATAACACCGACAGCGAGGTTCCGGAATCCCGGTGGCTGCTTTCTTTGTCAGTCGACGACGTCGACCAGTCAGTTGCGGTAGTGAAGGAACATGGCGGCAAACTGCTGGAGGGCCCGGTCGATGATGCCGGTAGAGGGCGCATGGCACTGGTTAGCGATCCGGGTGGTGCGCCTTTGATTCTGCTACGCGCGGCCGGCGGCGATCCGGCGGATGAAAAGGCGGCGATCAATACCTGGTTCTGGGCGGATCTTTTCACCCGTGATGCAAAAGCCGCAGAAGCTTTTTACCAAACGCTGGTCGGTTACCAGAAAAAACAGCTCGAGGCGGGTAAAGACCATCGCTACCTGGTGTTCGAGCAGAACAGCAAAGCGCGGGCGGGTATCGTGGAGCTGAAGTGGGATGACCTGAAAGACAACTGGATGCCTTATGTCATGGTTGATGATATCAAGTCCACGATCAACACGGCACGCGAACTTGGCGGTAATCTGATCCTGGAGAAAGGTGATGCGGCCGTTCTGGTGGATCCTACCGGCGCCGTCTTCGGCATTCAGGCGCATCGCTAGCGCTAGCGGAGGTATTCGTTATGAAGCAAGTCATCTGTTCAGTATTAATGCTTGGCTCTATCACGCTGTTGGCTTCCTGTACAGTTGGTAGCAGCGGTGGAGGCGTCTACCGTCACTATCACGGACACAGTCCCTGGTATGGCCCGTATGGTTACTACCCCGATGGCGGTGTTATCGTGGTGCCGGATGATTCCGTGGTAGAAGCCACCCCGTTGCCTTCCGGGCCGGAGATGATGCCCGATTTTGGCATGCCGATGGATATGGGCATGGACTTCTGATCATATTGACGCGGGTTTGTATTGACACTGTAGGAGGCTTCAGCCGCGAATCGGTCGGAGTCACTGTCATCTCCGCATGTGAGAGATTTCCCGACTCCATGGAGACTTCACTCTCCGGTCGAAATAACAGCATTATCGTTCGTGAATGACAGTATGTTGTTAACGGCTGTAGCCACACCAGTTAATTTCAGCATTCGGCGTCAGGCTAAAGACATATCTGTGTCTTACCCGAATGGCACTTACTTAACAGCTATCGTCCGGCAATCGACCCGCCGACACGGGTTACTTCTTCCGGAAAACGCCGTGAATACGTCCGTGTAGGCTCGAC
>JABDQW010000033.1 GCA_013042055.1 Gammaproteobacteria bacterium
AGTGTGATATCGAAACTTGCCAGCCAGCACTCCTCATTCCTCTCCAGGCGCTGTTCGATCACGACATCGTAATATCCAACAACCTCGAGCGCCTCACGAATTTCGTCTTCGGCACCGACAAACAGGCGCCGGATACGCCAGTCTGGCGCGTCACAAGGTTCGTCATCGAGTCTCAAAAAGGCGAGCACATTGTCGAGTGTGGCTTGGTCAACACCCGTGATCATGACCTGCGCGTGACTGGCGCTGATACATCCAAACCAGAGCAAGCAGAACGTAAGCTTCTGAAAAAACAATAAAATCCTGGGTAGCGGACTCGCAATCATAAACAGGATTATGCGGGAATGATCGGGCTTATGCGATATCAGCAGATGATACGTAGCCCGGATATTGCATGAAGGATTTGGATTTTAGGGGCCATTAGCCGCGAATCACGCGAAAGACGCCAAACGGGTTTTAGACCGAAACTATTCGCGTTTTTCGCGGCTAATTGATTTTGCCGTCGTTGTCTCTCCATAGCCTGCTGATAAATCACAGCTAGCTCCCAATCACGTGAGGCTGATCAGTCCCCTTCAATGTGCTTGTGCAGCCTGACCGGCTCTACTTTCTTGCGCATGCGAATATTGAGCATTTCGACCGTGACCGAAAACGCCATCGCAAAGTAGATATAGCCTTTTGGTACATGCACGTCGAAGCCTTCGACGATCAGGGTCACTCCCACCAGGATCAGGAATGACAACGCAAGTATCTTGATCGTCGGGTGCGCGTCAACGAAATCCCCAATCGATTTCGCCGCCACCAGCATCACGCCTACCGCGACAATAATCGCAATAGCCATGATCGAGACATGTTCGACCAGACCCACAGCGGTGATGACCGAATCCAGCGAGAACACGATGTCGAGAACAGCGATTTGCGCCAGCACGGCAGCCAGCCCAGCCACCTTCGGCACCGAGGTATCCTCATCGATGCCTTCGAGACTGTTGTGAATCTCATGGGTCGCCTTGAACAGCAGAAACAGACCGCCAACGATCAGGATGACATCGCGACCCGATATCTCCTGGCCGACCACACTGAACCAGGGGTCTCTCAGACTCATCACCCAGGCGATGGAAGCCAATAGCGCCAACCGCGTCAACATTGCCAGACCAAGACCGACTCGCCGACCGAACTCACGTTGGTGCTCCGGCAATCGGCTGACCAGTATTGAGATGAAAATAATATTGTCTATACCAAGCACAATTTCCAGTGCTGTCAGTGTAGCCAGGGCAATCCATGCCTCCGGGCTGGCGATCCATTCAAACATTTTATCTCTCCGCTTTGTTGATCTCAGTTGAAATTCCCATCAATTATATGGGTAAATAAACGGCGGAAGAATTGATGTAGATTAGTAAAACGTGGATTCATCGAACACAGTTTCCGATCGAGACACCACCAGTCTGAAGAGAATCTCGCGATCGGTCCCAGTAACGAGAACTTATGGCAGGGTGCGCCATGACTCATTGATGGCAACTAAATTCGCGGTGCGCACGGCGCATCCTACGATGCTTGGAAACAGTCATAACGCCAGGTCGTCACGGCTCGCGCGGGCTAACATGTCACTCTGGTAGGATTCAGGCCCTTACATTAATCGGAATCCAGCCATTCATCGATTTCTTTCTGTTCTTCCTGTTCGATCTTTTCCTTGAGTTTTTTCACATAGTCACGATCGAAAAACTGCTCGCATTTTTCACTGCCATCTTCAGGCACACTGTCACCCAGGATACGGCGTGCCGGCACGTGGAGCGGGCTGGTAATGAAGGAAAGATATGCAAATGTAAGATCGACTGGATTGGTGTTCAATCGGATATCATCAAGACTGCCCTCAGCCCTGATAGGTGACTGTACTGCAAACAGTTTCGCTTTTTTTGATCTGGGATAGAGCGCGAACTTCAGCTGTTCGCTTCTAAAATCCACCTCAATATTTCCATGCATCCATACTTTCTTAGTATCAATGCCGAAAAAGTCTTCCTTCATGATGCCATCATCGAGATCCAATAGTGCAACGATGCAGTTGAGATTGTCCTCCCTCTTCCTGATCTCTGGCAGGATCATCAGAAAAAGATTGGTTGCCCATAAATGAAATAGCTCAGTTTGAGTATTTCTTGGCCAAAGAGCCACATCCAGTTTCCCTGTTGCATGATCGAACAGGCTCGAAAAATCTCGTCCCGCTATTTTTAGATCTATCCTTGCACTGATTACACCGCCTTCTGCAGACCCCAAGTTGAAATAACGAGCAACAGCACCATAATCAAATTTATCAATATCAAGCTTGAATGCACCTTTGACCTGATCGTTTTCTATCTTGAAAGCTGCAGCCGATTTGATCTTGCCGCCGGGAACGTCGAAGTCCGCTTTGTCGATGATCAATGTGTTATCTCTGAGTTTCAACCCCAGGCTTGACGGGCCCAAAGCAGTCTCTCCCGCTAGCAACTTTTCGACTTTAAGATTCAAATCGAAATGCATTTTTGGGTCTTTGACTATTTGTGTCAGTCGCCGACCCGGTTCTTCTTTCAGCTCCCCACTCTCTTGTAGTAGAGCGGTGCTGATCGCTTGTGCATCGGGTATTTGACCTTGTAGATTTGCGAACTCAAAATCTTTTATCTGAAATTGACGGCTGTTCAGATTGATTGTCCAGAACGGCTTGTACGAGCTCGTGTCAATGACGATCACTATCTTGAAATGTGTCTCGCCTATGCTTGCATCATCTGCTCTGACAATAAATCCTTTATCGTTTGCCGATAATTTGCCTTTGAAGTAATAATCATTGAACGGTGGCAACTCGCTGTTCAGTATCCGGTTCAACTTCTCCAAATCATCACCTTTGAACATGATATCCAGCTGGAACTGTTTTTTCTTTACAGGTAAATCGATGATTCCGTTCAGGACAATGTCGCTTCCAGCAACACGTGCGGTCAAATCAACATCCAGTTTGTTTATATCATCGAAGAACTCTGACAATCGATTGGTTCTAAGATCCAGTTGGATTACGTCTGCGAAAAGCTTCCCATCCAGATGCACTTGCACGGCTTTACGCCAGGATGCGCGCACAGCAATATTTTTGAATGCAAGCTCTCTAATTTCATCTTTTAGTAACGACCGCCACCTCCAGTAACCGTGCTCCAGTTGTAACTCAATGTCAGCATCACGAATCATTTCTATTACGTCCGTTCCTTGCAACGTGACCTTGATGTTCAATTCCTTCGCAGCAGCAGTATTCTCACTGGTAATAAGACCTGCACGCTCGAGCAATCGACCTAAACTAACATCCTTAAAATTTAAACTCAGGTCTCCCGCAATATCTTGGTCTGACAACAGTACGCTTGCGTCTATAATAGCTCGTCGACCTGCAATCATGCCAGAACCGCTTAGATTCCAGGGTTTCGCTACAGACAGTTTCTCAAGTGCTTCAGATTCGAGCATCATAGTGTATGGATAATCTTGGAATGTACCTGTAATTTCCACCCGCGGTTCTGTCGTGTCTTCGAGGTCCAGTAAAATCCTTGAAAAATGCTTGTCGATGATCCGGCTATTAGCTTCTTCTACATAGCGAAAAGTAATGTCTGTCAGCACTAGTCTATCGACTGATAAACTTCTGTTGACTTTCGTATCCTTGACTGCCTTGTCATTTGCATAACTTTTACGTTCTGGCGGTGTTGTCAGGTGATTAAACGACCAGTTATAGTTACCACCCGACTTCACGATCAATTCAATATGCGCACGGTTCGCTATAAATTCAGTCACATCAATTTTTCCGCCAAGAAGCGACAGCAATGAAAGTTGAACACGTGCCTCCGTTAGAGCAATGAAATCCTCTTCGCCAAAACCCTCAGCGTTCTTGACACGTATTCGTTTAACCAATAGTTCCGGCAGCATGGAGATAGTAACCCTCACCTCACCGTCGATGTAGGCTTCACGTTGAGTCAGGATGCTGATCTGTTCGAGCAAAATAACTTTCGCCTTATCCGATGTGAAACTGATACCAATATAAACCAGCAGGCCTTGAGAGACTGCGATTACTATCAACAGGATAAAGAGTGTTTTAAGGAGCTTTACAATACGTCTATTGACGTTCATCGATGGACATCAGCTCTCGATACCGAGATCGTCCCAGATCGAATCAATGCGCTGTTTAACAGTTTTGTCCATACTTATCGGATGTCCCCACTCGCGTTCGGTTTCACCTTTCCATTTGTTGGTTGCATCGATACCGACTTTCGATCCCAGACCGGATACGGGTGATGCAAAGTCGAGATAATCGATGGGGGTGTTATCGACCAGCGTAAAATCGCGTACCGGATCGACCCGTGTACTGATAGCCCAGATAACATCCTTCCAGTCACGCGTATTCACATCATCATCAACCACAATGACGATCTTGGTGTACATGAATTGACGAAGAAACGACCATACACCCATCATCACGCGTTTGGCATGGCCCGGATATTGTTTCTTCAGACTAACGATCGCGACGCGATATGAGCATCCTTCTGGTGGCAAATAGAAATCGATAATTTCAGGAAACTGCTTCTGTAGGATTGGAACAAACACTTCATTCAGGGCAACACCCAGGATAGCGGGCTCATCGGGTGGTCGACCGGTGTACGTGCTGTGATAAATCGGATCTTTACGGTGGCTTATACGCTCAATCGTAAAAACAGGGAAAACTTCGGTTTCATTGTAATAACCGGTATGATCGCCAAATGGGCCCTCTTCTGCGACCTCGCCTGGATAGATGTAACCTTCCAGAATCATTTCGGCACGTGCTGGTAGACTCAGATCACC
>JABDQW010000034.1 GCA_013042055.1 Gammaproteobacteria bacterium
GTGCCTGTTGCTGTTCGCGTTGCTGCTTTTTTTCCAGGCGGTCTTCTTCCATCGACTGCAGCAAACGTTCGCGCATTTCTTCGCGTGACATTGAATCATTGCGATCACCGAACGACGGGACAGTCACGATATCGTCGACCTCCATCTCCACGCTCGGCTCAGACAACGTCGGTTTGTCGCCGTAATGAACATTGCCCTCGTCATCGATCCACTTGTAGACCGCCGCCTGCGTTATTAGCGGTAATAACAATAGTATTAAACCTGGATATCTCATATAAAAATCCTTATTGTTCAGGACTGCCCCATATAGCATCTTATGCAAAGGGATTGAACACTGATATCAAAGTGATTTATGGGCCAAAGTTGCAAAGAAACTTGAAATATCATCAGCTTTTAGCCCTTGTGCTGTTTTTAAACCTACCATTGCAATGCATTCCGATTCCGTCCATAAATTTCAAGTTACACGGATGCAACTTATAATCTTTTGAAACTCAAACTGTCCGACGGGATTGCCACGTCGCCGTCGCGACTTGCAATAACGATCAAGCGGGACAGCAATGCTTATTGATATTTTTATAGCATATGCCCGACGATTATGACTCGTCACAAAAAAAGCCGGGCAAAATTGCCCGGCTTCTTCATCTGTACCGATGTCTGTCAGAGAATATAGCCGCGTTCGTCGTGTTGCGTGATATCCAGGCCTTCTGTTTCCTGTTCGTCAGTCACACGCAGGCCGAGAATGGCATCCACCACTTTCAGGATCACAAAGGTAATGACAGCGGTCCATACCAATGTGGCTAGAACACCAACAAGTTGTACACTGACCTGTGATCCCATGTTCATGCCCTCTGCATAACCGGCCCCACCCAGTGTAGAGGCAGCAAAGATACCCGCCAGGAAAGTCCCGAGAGTCCCACCGACTCCATGAACCGGAAACACGTCCAACGAATCATCGATTTTCAGCTTACGCTTGATGAAACCGGTTGCGATGAAGCAGATCACACCGGCAGAGATACCGATCACCAGCGCACCCATCGGACCGACAAAACCGGATGCCGGTGTAATCGTACCGAGTCCGGCCACCATACCGGTGACCGTACCGAGAGCACTGGCTTTGCCATGACGGATCCATTCCATCACCGCCCAGGTGAAGGCGCCGCAGGCAGCACTGATGTGCGTGACCAGTATCGCCATGCCGGCATCACCGTTGGCAGCGACGGCACTGCCGCCGTTGAAACCAAACCACCCGACCCAGAGCATACCCGCACCAGTTACCGTCATCGTCATATTGTGCGGCATCATCGCTGTTTCTGGAAAACCGTTGCGGTTGCCCATGACCATGGCGGCAACGATGGCACCGACGCCTGCAGTAATGTGCACCACAGTGCCGCCAGCAAAGTCGAGCAGCCCCATCTCACCCAGCCAACCGCCACCCCATACCCAGTGACAGATCGGGAAATAGACCAGCGTCGCCCAGAGCACACTGAACAGTAGCATCGAGGAAAACTTCATGCGTTCGGCAAAACCGCCGACGACCAGCGCTGGCGTGATGATCGCGAAGGTCAGCTGGAACATGACGAATACCGTCTCCGGCAAGGTGCCACTGAGGGATTCGCGCGTCACTTCGGCCAGGAAAAGGTTACTCAAGCCACCGATCCATTGACTGCCCTCAGAAAAAGCCAGGCTATAGCCGTAGACCACCCAGATGATGGTCACCACACAGGCGATAACGAAGCATTGCATCAGCACTGACAATACGTTCTTACTGCGCACCAAACCGCCATAGAACAACGCAAGACCTGGCAGCGTCATGAATAGCACCAGGGCAGTCGACGTCATGATCCAAGCGGTATCACCGGTGTCCAGGGTGTCCGCCTGCGCCATCATGGGCACTAGCAGGAGTGCAGCAATAGAAACCAACCTGTTTGACAGGCCTCTAATTTGATTCATTTTTCTCTCCCGAGAGCTCAACAATCCTCAGATCAATCGTCTTCAGATTATTCAATGTGTTTCAGACTGGAGGTGCGGTATGCTCAGCTGTCAGTTACTGATCAGTCGTAAACGGGCATGAACACACATCCGGGCAAATAAACCAGCGCTGCTAGAGTGCGTCGTCGCCTGCCTCACCAGTCCTGATTCTTATGGCCTGCTCGATGGGAACCACAAACACTTTACCATCGCCGATCTTTCCGGTATTCGCCGACTCGCGAATGGCGTTGATGACGTTATCGACATCTTCGTCACTAACGACTGTCTCCAGCTTTACTTTTGGCAGGAAATCCACTCGATACTCAGCGCCGCGGTAGAGTTCAGTGTGGCCTTTCTGACGTCCAAAACCTTTGACCTCGGAAACCGTGATGCCTTGAATGCCGATTTCTGACAGCGCTTCGCGCACATCATCGAGCTTGAAGGGCTTAATTATTGCTTTGATGAGTTTCATTTATCCTCCAGATGTTTTTATCGAGTGATCTCGGAATATGCCGTCAGCCCCATCATTGTTGATCAGAAAAAATCCTCGATCACGAGATTAGGTGAGACGGCTTGGCTCCTGATCAGCTTGTTATAATATGGAAAGCCCAATTTGCAGGCAAGAAATAAAAAAGGCCGGGCATGCCATGCCCGGCCAACCGCATTATCAACAGGAGTCTTATTTCGCGCTGATAAATTCCGGATAAGCTTCCATACCACATTCGGCAAGGTCCATGCCTTCGTATTCCTCTTCTTCGGTTACACGGATACCCATAACCATCTTCAGGATCAGCCAGACGATCATGCTGGCGACGAACGTCCAGGCGAAGATCACGACCAAGCCATATAGCTGCGAACCGAATGCAGCACCCGAATTGGTCAGCGGCACCGCCAGCAAGCCCCACATGCCGACAACGCCGTGCACCGATATGGCACCCACCGGATCATCGATCTTGACTTTGTCCATGCCGACAATCGCGAACACCACCAGTACGCCACCGACCATACCGATCAGGGTTGCAATACCTGGCGTCGGTGTCAGCGGTTCAGCCGTGATCGCTACCAGACCGGCAAGCGCGCCGTTCAACGCCATGGTGATATCCACCTTGCCGAACAGCAGCTTGGCGGTGATCATCGCAGCGATGACGCCCCCTGCTGCAGAGGCGTTGGTATTGACGAAGACCATGGCGACCGCATTGGCTTCTTCAACATTCGAGATTTTGAGCTCGGAACCGCCGTTGAAACCAAACCAGCCCAGCCAGAGAATGAAGGTACCCAGCGTCGCCAGCGGCAGGTTGGCACCCGGAATCGGGTGAATGCTGCCATCCTTACCGTATTTACCCTTACGAGCACCCAACAGTATAACGCCCGCCAGCGCCGCGGTGGCACCGCATAGGTGCACGACACCGGAACCGGCGAAGTCACTGAAGCCGGCAGCGTCGAGAAAACCGCCGCCCCATTTCCAATAGCCTTGCATCGGGTAGATGAAACCGGTCATCACCACCGCAAAGAAAAGAAAGCTCCACAATTTCATGCGTTCTGCGACCGCACCGGAAACGATCGACATCGCGGTCGCGACGAATACGACCTGGAAGAAGAAGTCCGACAGATTCGAGTAGTAAGGCGCATCGTCACCACCAGCGATCACATCGGCCGTCGCATTGTCACCGCCGAGGAACAACGAGATGCCCGGCCACCACGAATTGACACCTTCGCCAGGGTACATGATGTTATAGCCGACGATCATGTACATGGTGCAGGCCACGGCAAATAGCGCGACGTTTTTCAGCAGGATTTCCGTCGTGTTCTTGGTTTGAACCAGACCGGCTTCGAGCATCGCAAAGCCGGCGGCCATCCACATCACGAAGGCCCCCATGATTAAGAAATAAAAAGTATCCAGCGCGTAGCTGAGTTCTAGTACTTGATCCACAATGAGATCCTCCAGATTCAATTAGGGTGATTACAGGGCTTCAACGCCGGTTTCACCGGTACGGATTCGAATAACGTCTTCAACCGGAGAGACGAAGATCTTGCCATCGCCGATTTTGCCGGTGTTGGCAGAGTTGCGGATGCATTCAATGACTTTCTCAGCCATGCCGTCATCCACAGCGACTTCCAGCTTGACCTTGGGCAGAAAATCAACCACGTATTCGGCACCACGGTAGAGTTCGGTATGGCCTTTTTGTCGGCCGAAGCCTTTCACCTCGGTCACGGTGATGCCCTGAACACCGATTTCGGATAGCGCTTCGCGCACGTCGTCGAGCTTGAAAGGTTTGACAATTGCAGTTATCAGTTTCATATGATTTACACTCCTGGGAAGGTGCCCGCCCCTGTCAACTCAGGGACGGGGTACTTCAGTCAATGGTCTAATGTTGATTGGAAGTCCCTTACATCAACTCGAATTCCTTGCTCCACATCACAGTGAAGCGAACGTTGTCTGCTGAAGAATCGCCGGCACCGAAAACGGAATTGTTGTCATCGATATCGTTTTTATCGACCGCAAACCTGAAATCGCCCTTGCTCCAGGCGGCGCCATAATGAACATAGTCAATGTCACCGTACGAGTTACCATTTGCATATGTTTTATCACTGTTATCAAACATATAGCTGCCGGCGAACAGGCTGAAATCGCCCGCTTTGGTAGGAAAATCCAGACTGCCAAAGACATAGGTATCGCCCTCATCGAAGGCACCGCTGGCACCGACAGTTTGTTCCGCGTTATTGCCCGATGCCGCATCCACGGTGTAGTTCAAACCGAGCGTGATGACACTGAAGGTGCCGGAAAGATAGACCTCAGTGAAGTTGAAATTGGGTGTGACCGGATACTGGTAGGTCAGAATACCGAGGTCAACAGCCCCATTCTCGCCAATATCGGTACCCCAACCGGCGTAAACGTCCATTTCGTAACCATCACCGAGGCCCGAGAAATCAACGTTGGATAACCAGGTACCGGCGTAGAAGCCCGGCCCACCACTCCAGTCGACACCACCCTGGCCGGCCGCCTGATCTTTGGTCTGAGTGACACCACGCCAGATATAGTTATTGGTAATCGCCGCATTACCTGTGACTTCGGCTGCTGCAACACCGCTGCTCAACGCAGCTGCCACGGCGGCAGTTAAAGAAAGAGCTTTGATAGCTTTCGTATTCATCATTTATCGACTCCAGATTATTGAGAGAATTAGTCAGTTCATAAAACTGTAACAAGCTCAAAGCAGCGATCGTGCCAACTTATATTTTTGAATTATTGATCAGGGAGTTAGCGACCAAATTAACGCATATTAGTAATTTACAATAAATTACAATGCACTATATTGGTGCATTCAAAAACTGAGCGCGCGCCAATCAGGTGCGCTTTAATTGAGGTAAGATAGACGCCTATCGTAGACGTTTTTAGGACCGCGCGAACATGGTTAATCGTGACTCATTAGATGACCTGGCCCACCGAATCACTTCGCTGCTGCCAGATCATATGCAGCAAATGCAGGACGACCTGGAATCTAATATCCACAGCCTGCTGCAGAATACGCTCACAAAAATGAACCTGGTCACACGGGAAGAGTTTGATGTCCAAACCGCCCTGCTCGAGCGAACCCGCGAGAAACTGGAGATACTGGAGCAGCGTTTGACTGAATTGGAAAAGGACAAACCCTAACACGTGTAACCGCAGAGACGCAGAGGCACAGAGACAAACAAGGGCGTTTTTCCGACTAAAACAAATGTCTGCTCGAATGCGCTGTAGGAGCGACTTTAGTCGCGAACATCTGCAAATCGCGACTGAAGTCGCTCCTACAAAAACCCCAAATAACCTCTGCGACTCCGCGCCTCTGCGGTAATCAAAGTTTCTTATCCGGGCCAGGCAGTTCAGTCAAAAAGGTGTCCTGTGCTCTAACCCGTTCTTCTGGAACCAGTCAAATTGGCTTTCCTGATTTGATTTCATTATCATGCTAATACACTTTCAAAACACGTCATTGCAAGGAGCCTGGCATGTCGAATGTTTACAGGACGTTTATTTTGTTCTTGTTGTCCCTGACACACGCCCTCAACCTATCCTGATGCGACTGGCACACGTCTTCACCCGCGCGCTGGTCGGTATCAACGCGCCCGAGGTGACGGTGGAGGTGCACATCGCCAATGGCTTGCCCGCCTTGTCTATCGTCGGCCTGCCGGAAGCAGCGGTGCGCGAAAGTAAAGACCGTGTTCGTGCGGCGATCCAGAACTCCAGTTTCGAATTCCCTATGCGGCGGATTACGGTCAACCTCGCCCCGGCCGATCTGCCCAAAGAGGGCGGTCGCTACGATCTACCGATCGCGCTGGGCATTCTCGCCGCCTCTGGCCAAATCAAATGCGATAAGCTGGCGTCGCACGAGTTTCATGGCGAGCTGGCGTTGTCAGGTCAACTGCGTTCGATAAACGGCAGCCTGCCGGCCGCACTCGGTGCCCAGGGGAGCGGGCGCACGCTGGTGCTACCGCGTGTGAATGCACACGAGGCCGCTCTTGCTGACCAAGCTAAGGTCAAAGCTGCAACCAGCCTGCTTGAAATCTGTCGCTATCTGCAGCAGCAGGGTGAGCTTGACGATGCGGTTACGACGCTCTCTGTTCAAAACGATAGTCAAGCTGTCGCCGACATGTCCGACGTGCGAGGGCAATATCGTGCACGGCGAGCACTGGAAATCACCGCCGCCGGACAACACAACTTGCTGATGGTCGGACCACCGGGCACGGGTAAATCCATGTTAGCCAGCCGCCTCCCTGGCATTCTGCCGCCGATGACAAACCAGCAAGCACTGGAAAGCGCGGCGGTCAACTCGATCAGTCGTCGGGGGTTCGATGTCAACACCTGGAAGAAAAGGCCTTTTCGTCATCCTCACCACACCGCGTCCGGCGTAGCTCTGGTCGGTGGCGGTTCCAATCCGACTCCCGGTGAAATCTCACTGGCGCATCATGGCGTGTTGTTTCTCGATGAACTCACCGAATTCGATCGTCACGTGCTGGATGTGCTTCGAGAACCAATGGAGACCGGGAGCATCACCATATCGCGCGCCGCCCGCCAGGCTGAATTCCCGGCGAACTTTCAGTTAATCGCTGCGATGAATCCATGCCCGCAAGGCTACAACTGCGATGGCAAAGACCTGTGCCAGTGCAGCTTCGAACAACAGCGGCGCCACCGCAATCGCATATCCGCCCCGCTGCTCGATCGTATCGACATTCATATCGAGGTACCGAAGCTGGATATCAAAACACTCGATCTTAACTGCCAGAAAAATGAGGATAGCAAAGCGATCAGAGCGCGGGTACTGAAAGCCTATCAACGACAGCTTGAAAGAGCCGGCAAAAGTAACGCCGAACTCAGCTCAACCGAAGTCGAACGCTATTGCCAGCTTGCAACCCTGCAGCAAACCTTGCTCGATAGAGCAATGGAAAAACTTCAGCTCTCCGCCCGCGCCTATCACCGCATACTGAAACTGGCTCGCACGATCGCGGATATCGATGACAGCGAGCGCATACAACAGCCACATATCACAGAAGCAATTAGCTACCGCAGCCTCGACCGTTTCCTCAATCACCGTTGAAGACACCGTCATTTGCCAATACAACGGATCGAGAGTACCATTTTAACGATTCCTGTTCTCATAAAAGACTCCCGATTGAAGAATCTCAAAGGCGGCCGTGTTGTGGAGCCCATGAAATCATCCATGCAACAACTAGACGACATAAAATTCTACGATGCGCACCCCGGCACGGGCGATCTTAGGCGCGAAGTCATCGATGGCCTGGCCAACAGCCCTAAAATGATACCGCCGAAATTTTTCTACGACCGGCGCGGCTCTGAGTTGTTCGATGCCATTTGCGAAACACCCGAGTACTACCAAACGCGCACGGAGATGGATATTTTGCGAAACTGCGTCGATGATCTCGTCGATCACATTGGTCCGGATTGCCTGTTGGTTGAGCTGGGCAGTGGTGCCAGCAAAAAGGTCCGCCTGCTACTGGAGCAACTGCGCCCATCCAGTTATATGGCTGTAGATATTTCGAAGGAATTTCTGCTGAGTTCGACGCAAACACTGGCATCGGATTACCCTTGGCTGGATGTACACGCGGCCTGCGTGGACTTCAGTCACAACCTGACTATACCGCATTGCGATACCTATGATCACAAAGTCACTTTCTTCCCAGGATCAAGCATTGGTAATTTTGACCCCGATGATGCAGTCGATCTGATCAGACGCATTGCGCAAATGATGGACATGAATGGACACCTATTGATTGGCGTCGATCTGAAAAAGGATATCAGCATTCTCAATGCCGCCTACAACGACGACGCGGGCGTTACCGCCGAATTCAACCTGAACCTGTTGAAGCGCATACGTGATGAGTTGGACAGTGAAATCGACCCGGATACCTTCGAGCATGCAGCGTTCTACAATAGCAATCGCGGCCGCATCGAAATGCATCTGGTCAGCTGTCAGGCTCAACGTATTCGAATCGATGATAGATTTTTCGAGTTCGATGCGGGCGAGACCATCCATACCGAAAACTCCTACAAATACACCATCGACGAATTTGCCCAACTGGCTGCAGCTGCAGGATTCGAACAGCAACGGGTGTGGACCGATGAAGCTAGCCTGTTTAGCGTGCAACTCTTGAAAACTGTTTGACAGGTATAATTCCGAACGCAAGTTCACAAAAGTCACATATTTCGTAGGAGCGGCTGCCAGATCCCGCAAATTTGATAAAGAAACCAATAAACCTTAAGCTTCCATAGCCAACGGCACTTCCCTTTAGTCAAAGCGCCCGTAGCTCAGTTGGATAGAGTACAGGCCTCCGAAGCCTGGGGTCGGTGGTTCGAATCCACTCGGGCGCGCCATAAAAAAAATTGGGGTCGGCTTAATCGACCCCAATGATCGCCAATGTTCCTAACCCTAGAACGACTCAGAGCGTCAGCTTGCCGGCTGACAGCAGCCCTTGCGCATTATCCTTGACATCATCATCGTCCATCGGCTCGCACTTGGGCATCTGAAAGATCTTATCTAATTCCTCGGAGGTCAACTCCTTGACCGACGTCAGCTCGGTGCGCTCCTTTTGAGTGTCGGTCTTTTTCTTTCTGACATTGGTGATGTCGACTACTGATTCAGACTTCAATACCGGGCCACCCAGGTTTTTGGTGTAATCAGCAAACAGGTTATCGATGATTTGATTGTCCGAGCGCATCAAGGCATGGATCCATTTTTTCCGGATCGGGTGGATTTCCACGTCGGTCGTATACCACAGGTCATCGACGATTTTCACCGTGTACTCGAACTTGACGAACAGGAATTTGGCATAGGCGCGTGCGTTGGTTTCAACCCGCACGTGTGTGGTTTTGAAACCCTGGATTTCAGGACCCGGTTCCTCAAGCGTTTGTTTGACGACGGGTGAATCTGCCTTGACGTTGAAGAAATCGATCGCATCGGTGACTTGCGAACCGATATTCTTGAAGAATTCTTCTGTTTGCATCGAAGAGCAGTAAAACTGTTTCTTGGGCTTGCTGCCCAGCACCCAGCTCTCGCCATTATCCACCGTCATGATATACGGCGATTCGTCCGTTCGTTTCATATCGGGTCCGAGAAAATCGATCCTGAAACGCGTATCATCAAAGGTGATCACCTCAACGTGTTTTTCCACGTTATCACCTTTGATCACTTCAACTTCGCGTACAGCTTGCGTGCCCGCCACGGCGGTCAATGTCCACCCAGTAAAGATAGCAACTGCCACAAATGCGATTCGTCCTGCTTTCATATCAAACCACCTGCTCTCGCTCTCTGTTCAATGAATACTCCATCGCAATACACAGCTAGTGTAGTCAAAATTCGTACATAGCGCATATCAAAGATCCAGCGGCAGATTCAAGCTGACGCTCACGCCTTGCTCGTCAGGCCGGTTGTGTAATTGCAAATGTCCACCATGCTGCCGTGCGATACGGTTCGCGATGTACAAACCGATTCCG
>JABDQW010000038.1 GCA_013042055.1 Gammaproteobacteria bacterium
CTCACGCCCCGGCAGCGGCCGGCCGATCGATTCATAGGTCTTCCGCCCCATGATAATGGGCTTTCCCATGGTCAGTTTCTTAAAATGAATAAGATCGGCCGGCAACTGCCAGGGAAGCTGATTGTTACTACCAATCAACCGGTTACGGTCCATCGCCACGACAATAGAAACAAGCACTTAACTCAAAACCTCATCCGATTTTTCACTACAAAACCTATAGTCCGCAAATAAACGCGAATGTTTAACCCATGGGACCACTTAATATATATTTGCGACATTTGCGTTCATTTGCGGACTGAATTGTTTTACCGGCCCAATAAAGCTAAACAGCTACTGTTGCCTTGATGTGGGGGTGGGCCTCGTAGCCGACCAGTTCGAAGTCGTCGTATTTGAAGTCGAATATCGATGTGACCGCGGGATTGATTTTCATCACAGGTAATGGATAAGGCTTCCTGTTCAGCTGTTCCTCGGCTTGTTCGAGATGGTTGGTGTATAAATGCGCATCACCCAGCGTATGCACAAAATCACCCGTAGCGAGTTCACACACCTGAGCAATCATCATCGTCAACAACGCATAGGAGGCAATATTGAAAGGCACGCCGAGAAAAATATCCGCGCTGCGCTGATACAACTGGCACGAGAGCTTGCCCTCGGCGACATAGAACTGAAACATCATGTGACAAGGTGGCAACGCCATGTTGTCGATCTCACCGACGTTCCAGGCATTGACTATGATACGCCGGGAATCGGGCGTGGTCTTGATTTGATCGATAACCTGGGATATCTGGTCGATGTGTCTGCCATCAGCAGCGGGCCAAGAGCGCCACTGATAGCCGTAGACCGGGCCCAGATTGCCGTCTTCATCAGCCCACTCGTTCCAGATGCGCACGCCGTTCTGCTGCAGGTAGTCGATATTGGTGTCACCACTGAGGAACCACAATAACTCATGGATGATCGACTTGAGATGGCACTTCTTCGTGGTTACCAACGGGAAACCCCTGCCCAGATCAAACCGCATCTGGTGCCCGAAAACCGATAATGTACCCGTGCCGGTTCGGTCTTGTTTGTGGACACCGTTATCGCGTACATGACGCATCAGATCAAGATATTGTTTCATATAAGGTATTGATTCAAGCCCATTCTGCTGTGGGTTGCGTTTGAATTAACAATGCCGATTAAACCTGGCTGTTGCTGGTGCCTCGCCCCTGGCTGGTCGCCCCGGCGTTTTTTTGTGCAAGCCAGTACAACAGGACCCCGAAGAAGATCATCGGCAGCGACAACAGCTGCCCCATCGTCAACCAGTCAAATGCGACAAAACCGAGGTGGGCATCGGGGCTGCGAAAAAACTCTGTGCTGAAGCGAAAACCGCCATAGCCGATCAGGAAAACACCCGAAACAGCCATACGTGGCCGCGGCTTCGATGAGTACAGCCACAGGATCAGAAACAACAGCACCCCTTCGGTGAGAGCTTGATATAACTGGGATGGATGCCGCGGTTGTTGGTCAATATAAGGAAAAACCATCGCCCACGGCAGATCGGGACTGGCTACTCTGCCGACAAGTTCGCCATTGATAAAATTGCCGATGCGGCCTGCACCCAGCCCTATAGGCACCCATGGCGCGATGAAATCAGTCACATCGAAAAATCGCCTGCCGTTGCGGCGTGCATACACCAGCATGGCGAGAAACACCCCGAGCATGCCACCGTGGAATGACATGCCACCTTTCCAGATATAAAAAATCGACAGCGGATTAGCGATAAACACATCCCAGCCGTAGAACAGGGTATAGCCCAGGCGCCCACCGAGTATCACACCCAGCGCGCCATAAAATATGACGTCCTCGACTTGCCGCCGGGTCCAGTCCAAGTCTTCGCGTTTGCTGCGCTGGACGCCATAAATCCAGGCACCGATAAAACCGAACAAGTACATCAGGCCGTACCAGTGGACTTTTAACGATCCAACCGAGAATGCAACGGAATCGATTTCAGGATAGGTAAGCATGGATGTGGATGTTACCAAATTCAGGCCGCCAAGAAATGCCCGATCGACAACCTGACACAAAAAACGCCCGCAGCTCAATAATTTGTTGTGAACGACGGATTATTTCGTGATTACTTGCTCTACTTCAAGATACGCGTATGAAATTTCGATTAAAATTTTCTGGCTATTCTAGGAGCCTGTCGGATTTAACGCTGATCTACTGCGGAAAAGCCGAATTTGGTCAGATTCTCCGATTTTTCTCGTTAAATAGCGGTGCTATTCGCCTCAAAAGACCGAAAAATCTGCCTCAAATCGGCTTTCCCTCGCTACGATCGGTCAAGTCCGACAGGCTCCTAGTAAGTCACTGAATTTCTGTTATTTCTCAAAAAATGATGAACACCTCGAACAACGCTCGCAGATCAGCACCAAATGTTATCAGCCCCCGTTTTCGCTGGCTGCTTGCCGCCGTTTTATTCCTGTTTTCGCTGCTCGTCGTCAACTCGATCTACCTCAGCACGATCACGGCTGTAGAATTCTACAGCGAGCAGATTTATCAGGACTATTTCTACCTATTGATGTTTTTGCTCCACCTGTTGCTGGGCTTGCTGTTGGTGCTGCCTTTCTGCCTATTCGCGTTTCTACACGCTCGACGTGCGTTACGCAGAGACAACCGCTACGCGATACGAGCTGGTATCGCACTATTCATCAGTGGGTTGCTGCTGCTGATCTCAGGTATCGTACTGACACGCTTTGGTTTTTTCGAAATCAATGATCCGCGCATCCGAGAACCCTTGTACTGGCTACATGTGGCACTACCGTTCGTGATCGCCTGGTTGTTCGTGTTGCATCGGCTGGCCGGGCGCCCGATCCGCTTTCGCCTCGCCTACCGCTGGCTTGCGCTCGCAGGTGGTTTTGCCGCCGTCATGCTCAGCGTGCATCTACTCACGCGGGAAGATGCCAGCATTGCCCAGTCCCATGATTTTTCACCCTCCAATGTCAAAATCGCCGGTGGCGAATTCATTGCCGCCGAACATCTAATGACTGATCAGGAGTGCAAGCAGTGTCACGAAGATATCTTCCACAGCTGGGAGCACAGCATGCACCGCCACAGCTCGTTTACCAATCCAGCATACCGTGCCAGCGTCGAGGAAACCCGTAAAGTCGTGCAGGAACGTGACGGCAACCTCGAGGCCTCGCGTTTCTGCGCTGGTTGCCACGATACCGTGCCGTTACTGGGTGGCCGTTTCGAACGGGCCGATTTCGACCCAGATACCGACGCAACGGCCATGGCCGGCCTGACCTGCACCTCGTGTCATGCCATCACCGCGGTCAACACGACCAGGGGAAACAGCGATTTCACCATCGCAGCACCCGCACGCTACCCGTTTGCACTTGCTGAGGTCAAATTGCTGAAAGCGATCAATCACCAGTTGATCAAGGCCAAGCCAGCATTCCACAAGCACACGCTGCTCAAGCCGGATCACAAGACGGCGGAATTCTGCTCCGGCTGCCATAAAGCCCATTTGCCTTATCAGGTGAATCATTACAAATGGTTGCGCGCACAGAACCACTACGACAGTTTCCTGCAGAGCGGTGTATCCGGCCACCGTGTCGATAGTTTTTATTACCCGCAACAAGCCGTCGAAAAATGTGCCGCATGCCACATGCCGTTGCTGGAATCGGATGATCCGGCCGCTCGTGATTTCGATGGCTCGGGCCGCCTGACCATCCACAGCCACCTGTTCCCGGCAGCGAACACCGCGATACCGGCCATGCTCGGACTCGATCACGAAATCATTGATGCTCACCAAGAACGACTGAGCAATGTCACACGAGTCGATATTTTTGGCCTAAAGGAAAACGCCGATGTGCAGGGCACATTACACGCACCCTTAGATAGCGTGGTACCGCTACTCCAACCGGGACGCAGTTATCTGATCGAAACAGTAATTCGCACGCTGGGCGTAGGCCATCATCTGACCCAAGGCACATCAGATTCCAACCAGTTGTGGCTCGATGTCGCAATTTACGATGATGATCGCCTGATCGCGCGTAGCGGTGGCATGAATACTGACGACGAGGTCGATCCATGGTCCTATTTCCTCAATGCCTATGTGCTCGATCGCAACGGGCAGCGCATCAATCGCCGCAATGGTCAGGATATTTTCGTCCCCTTGTACGACCATCAAATCCCCCCCGGTGCTGCTGACTTGGTGCACTACAAAATAACATTACCTGACCAGATCAAAGGGCCGTTGACGATCGAAGCCAAACTAAAATACCGCAAGTTCGATAACGAGTATCTGCGGTTTATCCAGCAGGAGGAATTCGACGGCAACGACCTGCCGGTCACGATCATGGCCACTGACCGCGTCGTTCTGCCTATCGCAGGCGGCCCAACGGTTAGCCACGATAGCGCCAGTGCTGTTGCAGAGTGGGAGCGCTGGAACGATTATGGTATCGGTCTGCTGCGTGAAGGCAACAGTGGTGCCAGTAAGGGTGAATTAAGGCAGGCGGAGCAGGTGTTCACCCGTGTTGAAACCATGAATCCAGGGCAGGGGGCACTCAACTTGGCGCGAGTCTACTTCAAGGAAGGCCGACTCGATGAAGCTTCGGCCGCCATTCATCGAGCCGCTCTAGCCTCACCGGCAGCCCCGCCGTGGACACTAGCATGGTTCAGTGCGCGCATCGATCACGAAAACGGCTATCTAGACAACGCCATAGCAAGTCTCGAACGCATTGTTGATAACCAGTTCGAGGACGCTCGCGCCCGCGGGTTCGACTTTTCTTACGACGTCAATCTATTGAACGAGTTAGGCAGAACCCACTTTGAGCGTGCCCGTATGGAACGCGGCAGCAAACGCAGCGAGCAGCGCCAGCGCTTCCTCCAGAAATCACGCGCATGGTTCAAGAGTACGCTGCAAATTGATCCAGAAAACCAGACGGCACATTTTAATCTTGCACTGGTCTACGCCGAACTCGGCGAAAGCGATCTGGCCATTCACCATCGGCAGTTACACGAACGCTATCGGCCAGACGACTACGCCATCGAGGTTGCGGTTACACGGCATCGCCAGAATAATCCCGCTGCTGACCACGCCGCCTCCACCTTCGCCATTTACGACCTGAATCGGCCACAGGCCTATGGCATGGATACCAGTACTACGCCTACAGTCGCACAATCGGCATCATCGTACGAACAAGAGTAAACATCCCATGAAGAACAATAGCTACAGCGGCGAAGCGATCATTCGCAAAGCCTTCTATCGCTCAGTCATCGCAATTACAGTCTTTGGTATTGCCGCGTTTGCGATTTACCATTTCACCCGGCAACAACCTGAAACGGCGGCAATCACCGAACAGGACATCGAAGGACCGGTGCTAACACAACAGGCACCAGAGCAAATACCCGCTATTCGATTCACCGACATTACCGATCAAGCAGGCATCAATTTCGTTCATATCAACGGCGCTTACGGCGAGCGCCTGCTGCCGGAAACGATGACGGGTGGTGGCGGATTCCTCGATTACGACAACGATGGTGACCAGGACATCATCTTGATCAATGCGACCTACTGGCCCGATCAAGCGCAACAAGAAAAACCAACAAGCCGCCTGTACGACAACGACGGCAACGGTAACTTCACCGATGTTTCTGAGGCCACTGGCACGGCAATCAACAGCTATGGCATGGGCGTCGCGGTCGCTGATTACGACAACGACGGCTGGGATGATGTCTACATCACGACCTTGCATCGCAACTATCTGTTGCATAATGAACAGGGTCGATTCGTTGACGTCAGTGAGGCTTCCGGCGCGGCTGGCTTTGACGAAGAGTGGAGTACCGCTGCCGTGTTTTTTGATTTTGACAATGACTCGGACCTCGACCTGTTTGTTGCGAACTACATTGAATGGAGCCCTGAAATCAACATGGAAATTGATTTTCGTGTGACCGGCATTGGTAAGTCGTACAGCACCCCCACACATTATGCTGGTGCACGCTCGCGTCTGTTCCGCAATGAAGGTGACGGCACATTTACTGATATCTCACTTTCCTCCGGCGTACATCTCCCCGGCAAGGCACTGGCTGCGACGGCTGTCGATTACGATCATGATGGCTTGCTCGATATCTTTGTTGCCAACGATACCGTGCAAAACTTTCTTTTTCAAAACAAAGGCGATGGCAAGTTCGAAGAAGTCGGTGCACTCGAGGGCATCGCCTTCAACACCAAAGGCGAGGCTACCGGCGCGATGGGAATGGACACAGCATGGTTCCGCAATGATGTCGATCTGGGTGTTGTTATCGGAAACTTCGCCAATGAGATGAGCTCATTGTTTGTCACGGTTGACGGTAAAACACCTTTCGCCGATGAGGCCTTGCTCGAAGGGCTAGGCGCCGATTCAAGATTAGCCTTAACCTTCGGCGTCTTCTTTTTTGATTATGATCTCGACGGCCGGCTTGATCTGTTACAAGCCAATGGCCACCTGGAAAACGAAATCAACAAGGTACAGCCCAGTCAGCACTATGAGCAACCTGTGCAGCTATTTTGGAACTGCAAAGGCGAAACCTGCAATAACCGATTCATCCTGGTCGAGAATACCGGCGACCTCAGTACGCCAGTGGTTGGACGGGGAGCCAGCTATGCCGACATTGATAGCGATGGCGATCTTGATGTGATGATCACCCAGCCTGACCGCCAAACCAAACTCTATCGTAACGATCAAAACACGGGGCACCACTGGTTGCGAATCGTTCTTGAAGGCAGTCCCGACAACAAGAACGCGATAGGCGCTATTGTCGAACTAACGGTTGCTGGCGTGACCCAACGTCGGCTAATCACATCAGGTCGTAGCTTTCTTTCCCAGATTGAATTACCGCTGACCTTTGGATTGGGTAGCGCTACTAAGGTCGACAGCCTGCTGATTACCTGGCCGAACGGGCAACAACAATCGGTTACCATCGACCAAGTCGACCAGCAAATCACGATCAAGCAATCAACGGCATAAAATTATGCGATTCATCACGACAGCTATACCCTTTATACTTTTCATCCTGTGCTGTGGCAATGTCCGCGCTGACAGTCTTGCCGAACTGCCATCCGCATGGCAACAACGGCTGGTGGCCGTATCGCAGATTGACATATCACCGCTTGAACAAGACGAACGAAAAGCAATCACTGAAACGCGGACAAAAATTGATGCCTTGCTGCTGTCAGGTAACGCCGATGTCAATCAACTGGCGGCCGAATACGGCAGACTGGGTAATCTCTACCTGATACACGAACTACATACCAGTGCTGACGCATGCTACACCAACGCCATGCAACTGGCACCCGAGCATTTCCCGTGGGCCTATTACTCCGCATACTTGGCTCAGCAAGAAGGAGACATGGAAGCCGCGTTGCAGCGTTTCCAGCACGCAATAAAACTTGATCCAACTTACCTACCCGCCAAGTACCGACTCGCCCAGGTTTACGTTGATCTCCAGCGTCTTGACCAGGCCACCGCTCTGTTCAATTCACTGCTGGACTCTCCGACTTACGCGGCTGGTGCTCACAACGGCCTTGGTCAGATCATGGCAACCAAGCAGGATCACAACAAGGCTGTCGAGCATTTCACCCAAGCGTTGAAACTCGAACCCACGGCAACACAGATTAATTATCCGCTAGCCCTGTCATTACGCGCCGTAGGCAAGTCAGACCTGGCAAAACACCATCTTAAGTTATACAGCCGGCACGATCTCGTGATCGAGGACCGTCTGGTTGAAGCGCTACAAGCACTTAGAAACCCGGCCAAACGTCATCTCGTCTCCGCCATGTCAGCCGTCAGAAAAAAAGACTACGACAAGGCCGTCACCGAATTTGAATCTGGCCTTGAACATGAGCCCAACAACACTGCAGCACGTACCAGTTATGCGCGCGTGTTATATCTCAGTGGCGACACAAACAAAGCCCGCATTGAGCTTGAAAATATTGTTGCCGATCAACCAGACCACTCGCTTGCACTTTTTCTACTCGCGTTACTGATAGATGAGTCTGGTGACATCAAGGCGGCCGCTGATCTCTATCAAAAAGTAATCGAGCTGTCCCCCGCGCACGAGGGGGCCAATTTCTTTCTTGGCAACTACTTCCTGAAAAACCAGGACTACCGGCAAGCGATTAGACATTATGATGCGGTTATTCTGGGTAATGAAAAAAATATCCCTGCTAAGGTCTTCAAACTTGTCGCAATGATGGCAAATGGAGCGACGGATAAAGAACTACTCGCGGTGACGAAAAATATCACGCATCGGGCTCCAAACATCCTTCCAACTAAACGCATACAGATTTTGCTACTTGCGCTCAGTGAAGAAGCAGAGGTACGCAATAGCCAGCGCGCGCAGCAGCTGGCTGAGCGGATGTACAAAGCACATCAATATCCGGTAAACCTGGAATTAATCGCGTTAACGAATGCGTCTGCAGGTGATAGAAACCTGGCTACACAACAAATGCGCGAAGCACTCGAGGCTGAAGCAAAGCAAAAGCGAAGCCAAAATGCTGCCCGCATGCAGCACAACCTGCAGCTGTTGCAAGCGGGTAAACTTCCCAAACTGGACTGGCGTGAAGACATTAAACATATGTTACCGCCACCGACGAATGCGCTTTCTACGTTTAGGGATTACCCAGAACCAAATCCTCTATAAAGAGCTAAAAAACAACGCGCCTGAAAGGCGCGTTGTTGTAGACGCAGAGGCATATATCCAGCTCATCCATTCAATGAGCTGAAATCTACCACTTAGTATCCGTAATAATACCCTTGATAAGGTGGATACGCAGGTGCGGGCGCTTCACCCGATGGAGCCGATTCGGTAGTGGTATCGGTCGTAGCATAGGGATCAGCGTATTCACCGTATGGACCGTAGTCGTAGGGATAACCACCATAACCTCCATAAGGATAGCCACCATAGCCACCGTAGCCACCATAGGGATAGCCACCATATGGGCCATAACCACCATACCATGGGCCACCGCCGTGCCAGGGACGATCCCAGTAATCATCATCATCCCACCATGCTTGCGCATCTTGCGCAGACATAATCATCGTTGTAACGGTCAAAAGTGTGAACGTAAACGTCAAGAACAGTTTATTCATCTCATTTACTCTCTGTAGTCGAAGTTTGCAGCATAAAAAGCAATATAATAATACACTGAAATAGCGTTCAGATTGAACATGAAAGTTCAGTATTTTTTTGATCTGTATCAAATCGCTGCTGCCAAAATGTCAGCTTGGATGGGGGCGCAAAAGAGCGGTACAAAAACGATTAGCAAACGAGATAGCCCAGCCACTGATGATGCTTCAACCTAGATTCCGCAGTTGACCGCTGTTTCAATAGTGCCGTGGCAGTCTCATGCAAAATCGCTCCTGTCATTATTTTTAGAACGAACACCGCTCCGATAAAAAACAACCGACTGAACGGCGAGGCCAAAAAATAATAGAGTTGTATTTAAAAAACAAAAAAAACCCCTGTCGAATGACAGGGGCTTGTTTATTTAAAGCCTGGCGGTGTCCTACTCTTACATGGGGAGACCCCACACTACCATCGGCGCTAAACGGTTTCACTTCTGAGTTCGAGATGGGATCAGGTGGTTCCCGTTTGCTATTGCCACCAGGCAAACTGGTTTAAGGAACGGATTGGATTAAACCATCCCGGACTTGATCCGGGACCCATTCCTTTTTAAGAGCGAAGCGATGAAATCTTCCCGAGCTCGTCGAGGGACCTCCTTCAGTATATGAAGAAGCCACGCTCTTCTAAAACTGGAAAGCCAAGATCATTCAAGTGTTAAGTCACGTCACATAATACCCAAACGTTATGCTTGGGGTTATATGGTCAAGCCTCACGGTCAATTAGTACTGGTTAGCTTCACCCATTACTGAGCTTCAACATCCAGCCTATCAACGTCGTAGTCTTCGACGGACCTTTAGGGACCTCAAGGGTCCAGTGAGACCTAATCTTAGGGCCTGCTTCCCGCTTAGATGCTTTCAGCGGTTATCAGTTCCGTACTTAGCTACCCGGCAATGCCACTGGCGTGACAACCGGAACACCAGAGGTACGTCCACTCCGGTCCTCTCGTACTAGGAGCAGCTCCCCTCAAGTCTCAAACGCCCACGGCAGATAGGGACCGAACTGTCTCACGACGTTCTAAACCCAGCTCGCGTACCACTTTAAATGGCGAACAGCCATACCCTTGGGACCTGCTTCAGCCCCAGGATGTGATGAGCCGACATCGAGGTGCCAAACACCGCCGTCGATATGAACT
>JABDQW010000045.1 GCA_013042055.1 Gammaproteobacteria bacterium
CGTCGTTGCATGCAATCACGGCATGCACTTTGGCACGGCAGAAGAACGCGGGGAATGGATGGCACAGAAAGTCAGCAAGGAACTGGAGCTGAACGCAAGACAACAAGACACGCTGGCAGAACTCAAGGATGAATTTCTCAGTTTACGCAAGGAACTGCGCGATGATCGCTTACAGCTGAAAACCGATGTCTTGGCGATGCTGCAACAGCCCACTTTAGACCGCGACAAAGCAAATGCCATAGTTAATGGACAGCTGGCGACAATAAATGCACGCTCACCGGTAATCATCGACGCTATCGCGAACTTCTACGAAAGTCTGGATGATGCGCAGCGAAGCGAGCTCAGGGAATTCTTCCAACACAAGGTTGAACACCGTTATCATCGATCATGGCACGATTGATACCGTATCCCAAATGATGCACCTAGGCAGACGACGGCGGATGTCGATATCTCAATGTATCATTTGGTTGTATTTTTGTAGTGACGATTCGTCCTATTTGGTTTTACGTAAAAGTTGGCGTCACATCTTGGGCGATCCTGCTTGATCCATAGCTAAACCTATGAATCGGCGGACGATCGCCCAACCTGCTCAACCAACCTGCCCTGAAATCCGAATCCTTCATACAACATCCGCGCTGGGCGAATGTGAACATAGTATATGTAAATTCTTTTGCTTGTGTCTTCGGGCACCTTGCTGGATACTGCTTGCTCACAGCAAACATACTATAACATGTCCATATGTACCGCTTATTGCTGATTGATGATGATAGCGAGCTGGCTTCGTTGTTGCGTCAGTACTTTACTCAGTTTGATTTCGAACTCGATAATGAAATCTTACCCAGCCAGGGACTGGCGTTGCTACAACGCCATCGCTATGATCTAGTCATTCTCGATATCATGTTGCCCGAGATGGATGGTTTTGAGGTATGTAAACGTATCCGTAAACACAGTGATATACCTATTATTATGCTAACAGCACGAGGTGAAGTCATGGACCGGATCGTTGGCCTTGAACTTGGTGCCGATGATTACCTGCCGAAACCATTTGAGCCACGCGAGTTGGTGGCGCGGATCCAAAGGATACTCAAGCGTTCTCAGTTCAAGCGTGCTGACGAGATCGGTATGGATAAGCAACTATCATTCGGTCGGTTACGCATCGATAGCATTCAAAGACAGGTACAGCTGGATGAAGAAATCATTGCACTCAGCGCGATGGAGTACAAGCTGCTTCTGTTATTTGCCTCGTCACCACATAAGATTTTTACACGTGACGAACTGCTGAACCAGCTCAAAGGTATCGATGCCGTCGTCTATACGCGCTCAATCGACATCCTTGTAAGTCGCTTGCGCAACAAACTGAAACCTCTCGACTTGATCAAAACCATCCGAGGTCAGGGTTACCTATTTGTTGGCAACGCATCATGATAGGCTTCAGCAGACAACGGCGATACAGCCTTGCGAGCAAGCTAATGATGCTGTTCATCGTAATGGCGATCGTATTCGTCATACTGCTCAGCAATGCGATAAGACATGCTTTTCAAGGACATTTTAGGCAACATATTCGACCGCATATCACGCAATACCTGGAATATGTCACAACAGACATCGGCACTCCACCTGATCGCAACCGCGCACAGCAGCTCGCCGATCGCCTCAATATTGAAATCCAAATTATTGATCGCGAAAACCACTGGTCGTCGAGCGACCGACTGACCGCGCTCGAAGACTTGGAGGTTGAACGCGAGTTCATCGTGAACGGCAAACGGTTTTCTTATGCCGAATATGGCGGACACCACTACCTGACAGTGCACGATGGCGATACAAGCTTGCTGCTCAATGTACCAAACTTGCGCGACCAGCGTAGAGGATTCAGGGGATGGATCCCTATATTGATCCTATTGCTGTTGCTATTGATCCTGTATTACGCTACACGCCGTCTTTTCGCCCCACTCGAGATCATCAAACAAGGCGTACACACCTTCGGCAGCGGCGACGTGGATCACAGAATAATGATCAAACGCAGAGATGAACTCGGTGAACTCGCAAACAGCTTCAATAGCATGGCTGAAGACATCAAGCAGATGCTGGATGCCAAAAACCAGTTGCTGCTCGCTATTAGCCACGAATTGCGCTCGCCATTGACACGCGCCCGGCTGGCTGCAGAAATGTTGCATGAAGATGACAAAAAAGCACAGATTATTCAGGACATCAAGCTGATGGAAGCCCTGATAAACGATCTGATCGAGTCCGAGCGCCTGACTAGTCGGCACCGCGGGTTGCAGTTATCACCACACAACATGGTAATACTGTTGGCAGGTACCATTGCCGATTACTTCAATCAAGCCGGCATCAGGGCACATGTACCCTCAACCGAGGTAAAGTTGGACGTGGATGCGGCGCGCATCCAGTTGCTGGTGAAAAACCTGCTGGACAACGCCCTTAGACATAGCCCCAAAGGTTCCCCCGCCCCTGAGATCCAGCTCGAAACCTACGAGCACAGCGTTGTAATCACGGTGGTTGATCACGGCGAAGGCGTCGATCCAAAGCATCTACCCTACCTAGCCGAACCATTCTATCGCGTCGATCGAGCGCGCCAGCGTGATACTGGGGGTTACGGCCTCGGACTCTACCTCTGCAAAATGATCGCGGAGGCACATCATGGCCAGCTAGCAATCGAAAGCCGTATTGGAAAAGGGACGCGGGTCATCGTTAAGTTACCGACCTGCCTTTAACACCGGCTTCGCACGCGATATGCCGACCAACCCTCTTTTTGAATATACAGCGCCGGTGTACTCTGTTAATTTTATACCATGCGCTCCTGGCAAATCTTATTTGCTGTACTCCTGCTGAGCCAATCTGCTGTGGCCGATACGACAACTATCGCTTTTGGCAGCTGCCTGCGTCAGTGGAAGCCGGCACCGATCCTGGATACGGTTCGGTTACTGGAACCCGATGCCTTCATCTTTGCGGGTGATAACGTTTATACAGACACCGGCCTGTTTCGCTTCATGGACGAGCCCGGCCGCATCTTCAAGGCCTACCAACAACTGGCCAAAACCACAGAATATCAGGCCCTTAAACAATCGACACGCCTATTCGCGACCTGGGATGATCATGACTATGGCCAAAATAACGCCGGGGCAGAATACCCCTGGAAGCAAGAGGCCAAACAACAGTTCCTGACATTTTTTGACATTCCGGGCGATACGTCAATGAGGCAGCGAGCGGGCATCTACGACGTACACTACCTTGGCGATGGAGAGCGTCGTATTCAGATAGTGTTACTTGACACGCGCACATTTCGTGGCCCGTTACAGCAGGCCGAGCCAAATCAACAGTGCCCACGAAGCCGACTCGTTGCAACGTCCGACCGTACGACAACGCTGTTGGGCGACGCCCAGTGGCGCTGGTTATCGAACCAACTCAAACAGCCGGCTGCGCTAAGGTTAGTTGTTTCGAGTATACAGGTCATTCCAGATCAACACTGTTACGAAAAATGGGGCAACTTCCCTCACGAACGCCAGCGCCTGATCGATTTAATACGCGACGCCGATGCCAAACACACAATCATCATCAGCGGTGACCGCCACCTGGGAGAGATCTCTAGGCTGCCGGATCGCAATACGTTCCCAATCTACGAAATCACCGCCAGCGGTTTGAACTCAGCGGGCGCCGGTAAAGGTGAATTCAATCCCTATCGAATCAGTGAGGACAATGTGCGCGTCGATCATTTTGGCGTTGTCCGTCTGATCGAGGATGCCTTGTACGCTGTCGAGTTGACCTTATATGATGTTAACGGTGCAGTTATTCAGCAGTATCTGATTGATTATGCAAGCTGGGCGATTAGATCCTCACCGCAACGATGAAACCGTCGGTAAGCACGGTCCGTATTCGATATCCGCAGGCGAGATACTCCCGCGGCGGCGCGGCCAAACCCGAATCATGGGTGTCGTCATTATATTGAGGGTAATCCATTACTTGTCTGCCATGTTTAACCACAGATGACACGCGTTCCCAGTCAACTAAAACACTCACGTGCTCGTATCCGGATCGTTAGCATTTTAGATAGAGTCTATTTTTCCATTGTCGCCAGAGAACCAGATTGCCGCTAAAAACCAAAAATTCGTGCGAGGTCTGTGCTATTGCTTCTTCTTTGCATCGACAGTCGTCGCTGGCCACCACAAATCACGCTAATAATTATCGAGTTATCAACTAGTTGCAATATAGGAATTTTTCCCATTCATGGAATCCCAACATCAGTCTATATATAAGCTACCCGTAGCAGGACAACGCTAGCCAGACATCTCGTCGCTTTGCCTGCTGAGTGGCCGCATACAACCGAATTGATAACAAGCTGAAAACACTAGATTTCACAGAAAACGATTCAAAAACAGGTAGCTCAATGAGTGATATCCGCGAATTCAAGATTCACCTTATCGGTATTTCCGATCGTGATAAACAGGTTCTGGTACGCATACTCAAACTGCGTCATTCACCGACGTCAGTTAGAAACTACGTCCTGACCGATGAAAGTGCGCCAGAAAACAACAAATTGTATATTGTCAATTCTGATTGCGACAAGTCGATTGCCTACTGGTCTGAACACTTCCTAAATTCAGACAGGACGCCGACAGTGCCCACCGTATTCGCCGGCCAGCGATGCATCAAATGCAGCAACACCTATAGCGTCAGTCTACCGTTCAGGGCAACAACGACCTTGAACACGCTGGATGTAGTCACCGTCAGAGAGCTCGATTACATTCCGGAATTGACAATCTCTAAATCAGCGTCCGTCGATAGGGTCGATGTCAATAGCGACAAACAGGTGTTGTCAGAGAAGTTTCTGGAAGAGATCGCTGATTCAAGAAGTTGTGCCGGTCAACAAATCAAAGCAATGGTGGTTGATGATAGCCAGCCAGTGCGGAAGCAGCTAGAAATTCAACTGAAAATGCTGGGCGTCAGCGTCGAGCTTGCCGAAAATGGAGAGCAAGCTATTGAGTTGTCTAAAGGAAACAAGTACGACATTATTTTTCTAGATGTCGTGATGCCCGGCATCGACGGCTACAAAGTGTGTAAGTTCTTGAAGCAGAATAACCGCTCCAAAAGCACACCTGTCATTATGCTGACGGGTAAGTCTTCCCCCTTTGACAAAGTCAAAGGATCTCTGTCGGGATGCGACACCTATCTGACAAAGCCATTACAACATGATGAGTTTCAGGACATTGCCAGGAAATATATTCCACAGGCAGGCATGAGGTAAACAGTTAATTAATATACCGGAACTGTTCTTCTTAAAAAAGTTTTAAACATTGCGTGAAGCTCTTAGCGGAGCACAGTTATAATATTGACGTCGACTGATGGAACACGTGAATAACGACTGAAATATATAATAAATCATTAATATTAATCTATATTGTATTTGAGGTTACAACGATGACTATCAACAAAGTGTTACTGGTAGATGACTCACCAACAGATTTAGCAAATATACGATCTATCGTTGCAGACGCGGGTTATTCGGTACTTACTGCAACGACCGGCAATGAGGCTGTGAAGGTGGCAAGAGACGAGTCACCGGACCTTATATTCATGGATATCGTAATGGAAGGTGCAGACGGATATGACGCATGCAGAGAGATTACCCAAAACGAAACCACCAGAGGCATACCGGTAATTTTCGTCTCCAGTAAAAATCAAAAAGCTGACCGCGTTTGGGCCGAACTTCAGGGTGGTAAAGCGTTCATTACCAAACCGTATACCCCTGAGCAGATTCTCGAGCACATTACAGCTTTATAAGCCTGTAGAAACCTCATGAGTGAAGATAGAGACACCATGTTATCGCCAGAAGAGGCATTGAACAGGTTCCAAAAACCTGATACCAATCTGCTTGGACTCGATATTACCTCTCATGACTACATGCAACCCAGGTATGGTTTCAAGATCCAAAGCATCGGTCTGTTAATCTATCCAGATGCCTTATGTGAAGTAAAGAAAAATTTCGTAGTTTATCCTATACCTAGGACCAAACGGTGGTTTCAGGGCCTGGTTAATATCCGCGGCAATCTTATCCCTGTATATGACTTATCAATCATGCTGGGAACAACTGACGTGCCTACGCAACATGAAAACCTTTTGATTATCGATAAAGGCCCAGAATCCGTTGGAATATTGATTGAAGACATTCCCCTGCAATGCGACACAAATGACTGGATTGAGCTCTCAAATATTCCTGATTTACCGTCTGGACTAAGCGAATGTGTTGATATCGCGTACACACAAGATGACTCGATCTGGCTCGAATTTAATCATAGGAAGTTTTTCTCAGCAATGATGGATAGAGTCGCCGCCTGATACGAACGACCAGACAACCATTTAAGAATGACTAACCAATAGAATAAACACCTTAATCGCTATCGCCGCATTATTGCAATACCATTACAGAGGACCTTACCTATGAGATTTTTCAAAGCATCCGGATCAGCAAAGAATCCAGCGGGGAAACCGGGCAATGTCAGCATAACCAGGAAACTCACAGGTCTTCTTGTCGGACTTCTGTTAGGTTTTATCATCATCGGACTGGCTTACCAACAGGTATTAGAGGCAGATAAAGATGCGAATGCTGCATATGCAAAAATGTCCGCATTTGAAAAAGGTCTTCATGAAGTGCAGCTAGAGCTGTTACACGCAAAGAAAAGCGAAAGCGACTTTTATCTAAAAAAATACCCAATTTTTCTTGGTAAATTCGATACCCGCATGATCGTCGCCAGCCAGACTCTGAAAGACCTGACAACCCTGGTAAAAGACGAGAATGAATTGAACATTGTTACTCGACTGGGAGACTCATTCGAAACCTATAGAGACAAGTTCATCAAAGCAGCAGAGTCCCAAATTGAAATTGGACTGGACGAGAATACAGGATTGAATTCAGAGCTGGCAAAAACAATGGAGTCAATACAAGAGATTATTACAGCCAATAAACTGCAGTCTCTGGACAAATCGTTACTGAAAATAGGCCAGCACCACAGCTTACTTTTACAGAAAGAAGATAATAAATATAAGGACCTTGTTCTAGCTGAGCTCAGTTTACTGAAAAATTCTGCTTCCACAGCGAAAATTGGAGCTGAGACCAAGACCACTCTAATGCAGCACATTGAAAACTATACCAGTACCTATCTGGACTACGCAAATACCGCTGCGCTTCTGAAACGACAAAAGAAAGAAGTGAAGGAGTCAGCTAAAGCCATAGATCCACTGTTTGACGCACTACTAAAGATCAGTAACAATATCATCAAGCAAACTCGGCAGGTCGCCGAGTCGAAACGCGATCAAATTACCGCCTTCTTCATCGGCACGCTAATCGTAACATCGCTGATTTTCTCTATCGGCTTGTTTGCACTAACCCGAAATATCGTCACCTCACTCAAGAAGTTACAAGACACGGTTATCAGGGTTAACGAGGGCGACCTTCAAGCGAGAGCCAATCTTCGAAGAAATGACGAACTGGGTCAACTGTCTGACGCTTTTGACAAGCTACTCGATGAACGTCTTGCCACTATGGCAAAAGCGGAAAAAGAGAGTGAAAAACTGAACGATTCTGTAATTGAACTCATCAAAGCTGTCGGCAAACTTGCACAAGAAAAGAATCTGGCGATTAAAATTCCCGTATCAGAAGATATAACAGGCGCCATCAGCGACTCTCTGAATCTACTCGCGAAAGAAACAGCCAAGATCCTGTCCAAGGTGAAAACCACGTCATCCCAGGTAGCCAATGTATCCTCCCTTGTAAAACAGCAATCGGACCGTGTCGTATCTGTTGCAAGCGCTGAGCGTAAGGAAGTGATAACGACAGCGGTTATGTTGGAGAAATCAGTTAGAGCGATGAATAAAATTGCTCGTGATGCACAGGACGCGAGTACGCAAGCAGACAAGACCATTGCTAACACAGAGGGTGCGCTAGATACGGTTTTGTCGTCAGTCGAAGGTATCAATTCGATTAGAAACACGATTAGTGAAACGGAAAAAAGAATCAAACGCCTGGGTGAACGCTCACAGGAAATCTCCGGCATTGTAAACCTGATCAACAGCATCGCAGAGCGCACACATATTCTCGCTCTGAATGCTAGCATGCACGCTGCCTCAGCAGGTGAAGCAGGCCGCGGATTCGCAGTGGTGGCCGACGAAGTACAGCGACTTGCTGAAAATGCACGGGAAGCGACTTCTGAGATCTCTACAGTGGTCAATAATATACGAGTGGAAACGACTGATACGGTAACCACAATGAACGAAGTAATCAGCAAAGTTGCGGAGGGCACCAGACTCGCTGAACAGGCCGGACAGAGTATGAGAGAAACTCAGCTGGCGACAAACGAATTGGTGCAATCTGTACAGCACATTGCTTCCAGCTCTGTAGACCAGGTCCGCATCAATAAGCAGCTTTTAAACAGAGCCAAACAGATTCAAGAAAGCACAGAACAGACAGGACGCGAAATGATCCAGCAGACAAAGAGTACCGATACGCTGGTTGACTATTCTGGCGATCTTGTTTCGATTGTTAGCGTGTTCAAGTTACCAGGCGAGGAAGACGGAAAAGACAACACCCTGATCAAACCAGATGGCTTCACGCCACCTGCCGTGGTCAAGCAAGCGAGCTGACATCATACGCCCAGGTAGCTTGATATCAAATGAGTCTTTAACTTATCTTGCTTGTTTAAGTTCTATCAGGATAAATTGATATGCCAACACCTCAGCAAGAGGAAAGAATATTTGACGCGACATTTCTCGCCGAGCTTTCTTATATAGCAAAAAAGTTATACGTGGGATCGCCCCATCTCGCGACTTTACTCAATAAGTATCGTCAACGTATAGAGCAGTTATGTAGTTTCGTGGATATAGAGCATCATACACATCTGCTTGACTATCTGATGATACTAATTGAAGGCTTAGAGCTGCTTTCCGATCCAGAGCACTGTGTATCCGAGTCGGAGTGCGATTTTTTACAAAAAATTCCGGACGCCCTGTCCGATTATTTGGCTTCACCAAACAGCTCAGGGTCCGATCACCAAATGCTGGCATTACTACGCGACCCTGACTGGATCCGACCGATTAGCGACGAAGAAGAGGTCTCGATACCGCCTGGCAAGCTAGATTCGAACCAGGCCGGCAGCGGCGAAGGTGTAGCCCTTGAAGACCTATTGTTTAGCATTAATGGTATGTCACCTAATGATGTAGAAGTGCCAATCGACGCTAAGCCGGCCCTGGACGTCGTTACTGACACGCCTACGGACACGGAGGCCGAGGAAACGCAAAACACAAGCAGCTTTAATCCGGATCAACAGGAGCTCGTAGACCTCATAAAAGGCGAGCTATCTGAAATTCACGAGAGCACTGTCAATCTGGCAACCGACCTGGCAAGCGGTGATAACGACCATAGAATAAATACATTAGTCAATCTTTCAGACCTAGCCGAAAATATCAGCAATGCCGCCAATCTAATCGGTCTGGAAGGCCTGGGGCGATGCGCTGATTTCATCTCGAGAAACATAACACAATTATCTCTAGACGTAGATAATATAGATGCAAACCAGTTATTTCTTTTGAAAGAGTGGCCGGAAAAGCTGGCTGATTATCTTAACAATATTGCCGAATCAACTTCGACAGCGCAACTGCTCGCACTCCTTAAAGAAAAAGCATGGCCACTCCTGTCGAAGGAGTCCGAGTACTCTGAACTCGAACATTTTCTTTCTAACCCGGTTATCCATGAAGACGAACCGGATAAAAGGCAGATCACTGCCACCGCCGATGACGTCGACCTGACATTGCCAGATGATGTTAACCAAGAGTTACTTGACGGGTTACTGATAGACCTGCCCACCCAGACAGAAGAGTTTTCGGCAGCTATACAAAACATAGCAGACGGAGGCGGTATCGATAATATTGAGACCGCCCAACGCATTGCGCACACACTAAAAGGGGCCGCGAATGTAGTCGGCGTCAAAGGGATTGCCAATCTGACACACCATCTGGAGGATATATTACAGGTACACGCAAAGTCGAATGGACTTCCCACTCAATCGCTAACTGACCTGTTAGTTCGAGCCTCAGATTGCCTGGAGGCAATGACGGAGGCTCTGCTGGGCATCGATCTACCACCAGATGACGCGATCGATGTTTTTCAGGAAATCCTGGATTGGGCCAATAAATTGGACAATGAAGGTCCTGGACGCACTGAGATCGATGTAGAAAAAGCCCCTTCGAAGGCTCTGGCTGATGCAAAAGCTTCAACCCGGCAGCAAAACATACAGACCAAAGAGTCGACTAAAGACAATCAACAATCAAAGCAAAGCACGATAAGTGAAAACTTACTCAGAGTGCCTGCATCACTTGCTGACGAAATGTTGCGTATCGCTGGCGAAAACATCATTCAGACATCGCAAATTCAAGAACAGATCAATGTTATCGCTCAAAAACAGGATTCCGTTGATATTCATAATCAGTCCCTGCAGCAGTTATCGTACGATCTTGAGCACCTCATCGATATCAAAGGTTTCATGCCAGGTGTAAACAACGCCAAGTCCGATGCTGTCTTTGATGCAATCGAGCTTGACGAATATCATGAAATTCACACGATCAGTCGTAAACTTGTTGAGCTTGCAGCAGATTCGATTCAGCTTTCTAATGAGCTCGATAGGGACCTGTCCGCCCTGCAGGAACTGGTTGTCGACCAGGACCAACTGCATAAAGAAGGTGAGGAATTAGTATTACGCACAAGGATGGTACCGATCAAGACCATTATTCCGCGCCTAAAACGTGGCGTCAGGCAGGCAGGTCGACTAACGGGCAAACAAGTTGAGCTTTATGTTAAAGACAATAATACGTATATGGATAGTGACGTTCTCAACAATATGATTGAGCCACTGATGCATATTTTACGCAATTCCATCGATCATGGTATCGAACCTGATCACGATCGCATTGCTAAAGGAAAAACAACCAGCGGCACGATCGAGCTCGAGTTTGAAAGAAAGGGAAACCAAATTTCGATTAGCATCGCCGATGATGGTCGCGGCCTCGATCCCGATGAGATTTATTCGAAGGCGCTAAAATCCGGTCTTATCACAGCTGATGATGATTTAAGCACGGAAAATATCCAACGCTTGATATTCGAGCCCGGTTTTACAACTCGTGACAACGTCACGCAAACCTCTGGACGCGGTATTGGACTCGATATTGTCAGCGTAAAAATACGAGACTTAAAAGGATCAATTGATATCAGCTCTGCCAAGAACGAAGGCTGCAAGATGGTATTAAACCTGCCGATAACATCTTTTTCCACGCACTCGCTGTTAGTCAGGTCCAGGCAGTATGTCTACGCTGTCTCAAGTCGTGGCGTAGAAGAAATTCTATACCCCGGCATAGGCGAGGTTCATGATATTGGAGATAAAATAATTTATAAAATTGGTAATGATGCTTATAACGCAATTCAGCTGGATGTTTTGTTAGAGCTGCCACCCGACAGAAGGACTATTGAACGCAATGCTCGTCCGGTTTTACTAGTCAAGGATGAAACGGGAGCAAAAACTGCAATTCTGGTACAAGATGTCATCGATAGCCGAGAAGTCGTTGTTAAGAGCATGGGCAGCTACATACCGAAACTGAATGGGATTATTGGCGCGACCGTTCTGGGTAACGGAAGTGTTGCGCCAGTGATTGACCTACCCGATCTGCTTCATCAAAGTAATACCGCTGAACGCGATCACCAACTGCAGACGCAAGCAGAAAGGTCAACTGCGGCTTCGAGTAAACCGAATTTTATTCTCGTTGTTGACGATTCACTAAGCACGAGGCGATCACTAGCCCAATTCGCACAAGATCTGGGCTTGCACGTCCGAACTGCACGTGACGGCATTGATGCATTGAGCATTATCGAGTCCAGCGTACCGGACTTGCTTCTGGTCGACATGGAGATGCCCAGAATGAATGGCCTTGAGCTGACCAGCCACATCAGGGCCACTCCGGATATTAAGCACATCCCTGTCATTATGATCACTTCAAGGTCGACGGATAAACATAGAAATACGGCTTTGGAAAGAGGTGTTGACTATTATATGATTAAACCGTTTGATGAAGATAAACTTGCCGAATACATAAATATGGCACTGGAGATTGCATCTTGACTCTAACCGCCAACGTAAACACGCAATATAGGGAAGGCGATCAACCACAGTATATCTCGCTATCCTTTGGCAAAACCAACTATCTGGTTCCACAGTCGAGTATAGTTGCTATAGAGACATTGAGCGATGTAAATCTCGAAAAGGCCGGCGACAATGTTTCACCGTGCCTGAGTTATAACAACAGTAAACTACCTCTATATAGCTTGTCAGAACAACTTGACATAGAACGTTCAATATCAAGCACTAAAACAATTTGCATTATTCTAGAATACCAGGGTCGTCGCATAGCTCTGATGTGTACTGAAGCCACCCCGTTCAAATATGATATAACTAAAATTACGCCACTACCGGAATGCATGAGGGCACTACCGAACCCAATTGAATCGGTCTGCTTGTGCAAAATCGGCGATGAAAGTGCTGTTTACTTTGTCATCAGCGCAACAGCATTGTTCAAATATATTGATCAATGTAGCACCTAGAAGATGGTCATCTTAATAATAAGCGAGTCGTTGATATGAATATGAATAGGGCAGCAGCATGGATAATGAAGCTAAATGATGCCTCATATGCATCCATCTCGCAAATGGAACTGGTGCACATCATTAACGATCCCGTTTTTATCAGGGTACCCAAATCACCTGGGCATTGTGAGAACATCACAATATGGAATGACAACGTACTGCCTGTTGTTGACTTGGATCGGTTTTACCACGCGCCTGTTTCTTCACCGCAACATAATGCCATCGCAGTGATAATATTCAGGGACAACAATAACGATTTTCACCATGGCGGAATAGCGCTCAACAGTTCACCGGTACTCGAACACGTCGACAACAGCCAATCATGTACAATACCCAATCGTGCCAAGCCGCTGAAGGACATTACGCTGGCGTGTTTTACGAGCGAACAGGGCCACCAAGTGCCGATCCTCGATATGACCAAGCTATTTTCCCGTGTGTACTCCAAGGCATTGATTGATTCAGAAATATGCAGTTAATAATGAACACCAATCTTCCAGACAACGACTTACAAACCAGTATTCTAATCAAGACACTCTCGGATTATACCGGTACCTCAACAGGGCAAAAATACTTCGATAAACTGGTCAATGGCATCAACAAGTATCTCAATTTTTGCTGCGGCCTGATATTCGACATTGACGATTCCAGTATAAACAACCACCACTTGATCGCCAAGTCGCCTAAACATATCAATGGTCTTTATGAATATAATGCGCTAGTTACACATCTACTGAAAAACTATCGTGAAGGCACACGAGGCGTTGGCATTGCAGACTGGGACGAAATCTCAGGTTCTGCTGATTTTGACAATATAGGCAACTTTAAATCGTTAATCTATTTTTTTCTTACGGATTCCGAGAATGCCATAGCCGGCATCGCAATCTTTTGCAGCGAACAAGAGCTAAACAATACGGACTTCGTTCGTGAGTCCATCGCCTGCCTGATACCAAGAGCATGTGCTGAGCTAGAGCGTATACAAATGAAAGAAAAGCTCAGAGTATATGAAAATTACTATAACAATCTTATAGACTCTACCCTTGACGCAATCTGGGAAGCCGACGTAGATGGAACGATCAGGGATGTGAATAGCTCTTTTTGTGACATATATGGTTTCACAGAGAATCAAATTATAGGCAAGCCGTATGCGGAATTCATGACCGTAGCGTCAGCGCACAGTTTTATGGAACATCTGGCATTACTCAAGCAAGGAAAATCAATTTATAAGGTCGAATCTGACCATAAATCGCAAGACAAAGGGGCCATTAAAGTCTGCTACAACATCATACCCAAATATGACAACAATAATGTCATTGTTGGTATCATCGGGACAACCCGAGATATATCGGCTTCCGTGAAAGCGCAGGAAACAATTAAAAACAATAGTGAGCTATTCTCATCAATACTCGCCAAACTACCTGTCATATTCTTTCGGCTCGATAAGGAAGGATATTTAATAGACATACGCGGTAACGGACTGAAGCGCATGGGCGTCGAAGACATGGACTGGGTCGGAAAGCCATGTTTTGGATTATTTATTGGCATGGATGAAAAGATCAAAGCGGCATTAACTGGAGATACGGTCTTTTTCGAAAATAAAGGCACGTATGACGGCACGCCCTGGTGGTTCTACACGTCCGTTTTTTTTGATAACTGGACGGGCATCGGGGCAGTTGGCTTTTCTGTTGATATTACGGAGCAGAAATATGTAGAAGAACAACTTGTCGGCCTGCTCAATAAGAACAGAAGACTTGCTCAAAAGCTTGTTGAAGTGCAGGAAGACGAGCGGCGCAATTTAGCTCGAGAGTTGCATGATGAACTCGGCCAATCCATAACGGCCGTAAAAAGTCTGGCTACGGTTATGAGCGCGAGCACAGGAAACCAGTACACCGAAATCCGCAGTCTGTCGAATTCTATTATCGACTTGTCAGGGCGTCTTTACGATGTCGTAAAAAACATAATGCAGCGTTTACGTCCTGATATAATCGATAGCCTGGATTTCACTGAAGCGATCAATAACTGTATCGTCAGGTCACAGCTCGAAACCATAGGAGTGAATTGCCACCTCAGTATCGAGGGACAGATCAACGATCTCGACGAGATAGTTCAGGTTACTATTTATCGAATTATACAGGAATGCTTAACCAACATCTCGAAACACGCGATGGCGTCAAATGTCACGATTGCCATTACACGTCAGTCGGAAAAACCTAACAAAAGGCAAACAGATTTTTACGACATAGCACAACGGAATATCATCGATACCAACACAGACCTGGCCGATACCGTTAGACTAATGATCAGCGACGATGGTATCGGCATGGCAGTAGGTAGAGCCACCAACACCAGCGAGAATGCATCTCGACATGGCCTTCAGGGCATCAATGAACGGGTAAGCGCGATCGGCGGTAGACTAAGAATTTTTGGTGAACCTGGCAAAGGTGTAACGATAGAGGCCGTTCTCACACTAGGTGACCACCTCGATGACGTCCATGATATTACTGAATACATAGCCGAACCGAACATTACTCGCCTCGGTGGTCGGACACCGAAGAGAATAAATACGCACTAAAACAGCCTTTATATATACGCATTGAAACCAACAGAACATAGACATAGGAAACCTTATGAATACTTTTGGTGATAAAACGAAATTATTGCTCGTTGATGATCATGCTATTGTTAGAGCAGGCTTCAGGTATCTACTAGAAAGTGACGCAGACTACGAAATAAGAGAAGTCAATACCGCAGAAGAAGCATGTAGAATCTATTCCGAGTACAAACCAGACGCCGTAATCATGGACTTACTAATGCCAGGCATGGGCGGCCTTCAAGGTGTTAGGCATATCCACGCGAAAGACAACAATGCCAAGGTTCTGGTTTTAAGTATGCGCGACGATCCAGTCTATGTCAGCCAGGCAACGAAAGCGGGCGCTCAGGGCTATGTAACCAAACGAAGCGCACCTGAAGAATTGACAAAAGCAGTGGCAGTCCTTATCAAAGGCAACAAGTATCTGAGCGCTGACGTCGCCAAACTAAAAAACAAGTCGAGCAAGACAGATCAGGAAAAAATAGACACCCTGTCTGAGCGTGAATTCGAAATATTTTGCTTACTCGCCGAGGGCCACACCGTTGTTAACATCTCGGAAGACCTGCATCTTAGCCCGAAAACAGTCAGCAATCACAGAACCCGCATTATGCATAAACTGCACGCAACTAACATTGTGGAGCTCAGTCGCATGGCGATCAGAAA
>JABDQW010000066.1 GCA_013042055.1 Gammaproteobacteria bacterium
GCCCCCTGGTAAGACATGCGGGCTGGTGTTTGTAAGCGCCGCTCTGGAGTGAAAAGCATAGCAATAGCTACGGTTTGAGTGAAGAGCAAGCTTACGGACACGAAGACCAGCCTGAACCGTGATAGGCGTGCTTGAATAACGTACTGTATTATTGATCATTCTAGCTTTGCCAAAGAAAGCAATATCTTACCAGCACTCTCCGCCGCCTGGTGAGAAATGCGGGTTAATAGCGCTAGCCCGCCCACCTTCGTGCAGTATTCGGGTGAGTCAACGGATGTGTCTTGGCGATACCGCTATATTCGATACGTCATATCACTGCTTGCGATGGCGTTCGCAAACTGGCATCAAGCCGTACCAGTTTTTTTCCGCACGGCCCAGACGGTACAGTCAGCATAGCGTGCCATACGATGGGTGATGGAACCCAGCAGAAAGCGCTGTAAGGGGCTCTTGTCTTTGCAGCCGACCATGATCAGGTCACTTCCGGCTTCTTCAGCAGCGCTCAGTATCTCCGCACTGACATTACTCGCCTCGCGTAATTGCGTCGCCAGGTTAGGTGTGACCCACTGCAGTGACTTGACCGCTTTATCGAGCTCCGCCTGCATAATAATTTTCTTCTGCATCCATATACTATTGATATGCTGACGCACATCTTGACGGTAAGCGGTAATCAACGGCATTACATTGACGACATTAATCTGCGACTGTTCCTCTAATGGAAAGGATGCGCATACTTTGAGTGCTTCACTTGACACATCTGAAACGTCGTAGGCCAACATGATGCTTTGGGCTGCATTGGCACCGAGTTTGATCGATTCTGGGCTCGCCTCCCCAGATCGCTTCTTGACGATGACGACCGAGCAGGACGCGTACTCCAGCACCCGATCCGACACGCTGCCCAACATAAAGCGCTGCGCTCGGTTCATGCCATGAGATCCAACCACGATCAAATCAGCATCGATTTCTTCAGCGACGCGCAGGATCTGATCAACGGGTTTACCGTTGCGCACGATGGTTTCAGTCTGCCAGCCGTCCGCACGTAAACGCGCGCTTTCCCGATCGACCAGTTCTTGGGCATCTTCCTGCATACCCTTGTACGCTGCTTTCAAGTCTTTGCTCTGAGTCTCGTCCAGGGCATCGAGTTCTGCCGGCAACATCGGGATATCATCGACCACGGACAGCACCGTCATGGTCGACTCGGGCGGAAATGAAAAGCGCAAACTGAAATCCAGTGCGTGGCCAGAATATTCCGATCCATCTGTGGCAATGAGTATGTTCATGGTTGGCAACCTGTCTTTGGTTGGTGGTTAATATTGAACACTAGTGCGCACTCTCGATGTTCAAAGCATACTGCATTATTACATAAGTCAGGTATACACCCAGCAACCAGAAGCCCTGCCAGCGATAAAACACGCCTTCCTTGTTCATCGATATGAAAACCCTGAATGAATACAGAATGATCAGCATTGCAGGGAAATGGAAATAGTAGAAGTTCATCGGAATGACCAGCGGTGCCGCTACTGCTGCCGCACCGATGACAAATAATACATTGAGGACATCGGCACCGACAATATTGCCGACGGTAATCTCCGGATGACCCTTGCGTACAGCAGCAATGGCAGTCATCAGTTCGGGTAATGAAGTTCCAAAAGCGACCATGGTGGCCGCGATCACATCCTCCGGCACACCAAAGCGGGCCGCAATCTCGGAGGCGCTCGGAACCAGTATGCGCGCGCCGATGATGACCAGCGTCAGACCACCGACGATCAGCACCCAGCTTTTACTGACACTTTTGAGTTCATGCTCGGGGCCCTCGTCTTCATCGGGTAGCATCACGGTACCCTGTTTGGCCCAGACATAGGTCATGTACAGGTAAAGTACCAACAGGCCCAGAAACAGATATCCGACCCAGTGTTCCAGCCGAGGTTCGCCATCAGTCATGAAGTACACGCCGACGGCGATCAGCACCAGCAGGGTCGCCGACCCAACCTGGACCCAGCCGGTGCGGTTGAGAATAAACCGGTTCACGGGAACGGCCGCAAGCACACAGGTCAGGCCGAATATCAACCCGGTATCGGCGATGATCGAGCCAACGCCATTACCCAGCGCAAGCCCCGGATTGCCCATATAGGCTGCCATCACAGAAACGAAGGCTTCGGGTAAAGTCGTACCGAGTGACACTACAGTGGCCCCTATTACGATCTTGGGCGCACCGGTGCGTTCAGCAAGATCGACCACCCCGTCGATCATCCAGTCGGCGCCCATCGACAACATCGCGATACAGATCGCGATGATAATCAACAGGACCCAGGTCGATTGCTCAGCCACCAAACCCTGTAAAAGTGTCTCGTCACCTATCCAGCTCAATATAGAGTTATTCATTCGTTTCTCATGGTTGCGGGTTTTCCTTTGGCTATTTTCAATCACTACCCTGCCGGATCATAGTATCGTAACAAAATCTTCATATTTAATTCTGCAGATACCACACATCTAGTTGCGCATATTGAATAAAATCGCAATAATGGTCAATCACTTTGATATAGGTCAATAAAATATCTGTGTCGAAAAGCATAAGATTACATGCAATTACTTAACCGAGAAACTTAGGATGATGTTTTAGTGTCTAGCTCCGCGCCCATATCAGATCATCTCGCCCTCGTACACGCACGTGTCGCAGGGAGGACCCGATTCGAAGTCGCAGGTCTGTACCGCTCCAAGCATATGAAACAAAAGCTCGAGAGCGAACTCAGTACAGTCAGCGGCGTCAACGATGTCACAGCCAACAGCCTGACCGGACGGCTATTGGTATTGTACGATCCGAATATCACCCTGGATGACATCATCACCGCGATAGAGCGTCAGCTCGACGAAAGCGTCAAATTACGCTATAGAGTCCAACGCAGCACAAGCACAGCTACGGAAAATCGCAGTTTCAAACAGGCTTTTCAAACAGCCAATGGTTTGGTTGGCAGCATCCCGGCTCTGCTTTATTCCTTGCCGATATTCAGGTCAGCGCCTGCCCAAGCGCCGAATCATGAGCATGTCGAATCCCAGAGCCTGGAAACATGGCATCTGACGGACGTAGACGAACTGTTGCAACAACTGGATACGACCCAGGATTATGGACTGAATGATGCAGAGGCCGCTCAACGCCTGCAGCGTTATGGCATGAACGCCCTGACGGCCGCGGCAGCCCGTTCCGATCTGTCTATCTTCCTGAGCCAGTTCAATAGCGCCCCGGTCTATATGCTCGGCGGCTCAGCCGTCGTCGCTATCGTCACCGGTGGCATCATCGATGCCGCCGTCATCCTCGGCGTTGTTTTAATCAACGCCGCGATCGGTTTCTTCACCGAACGCCAGGCCGAAAAAACCATCAGCTCCTTGTCCGACACCGGTGTTCGCTCAGTACGGGTCCTGCGCGATGGACGAGAGACCGAAATCGACGTCGAAACCATCGTTCCGGGGGATATTCTGGTATTCTCGCCCGGTACCTATGTCGCCGCGGATGCGCGTGTTCTGAAATCACACCGCCTCAGCGTCGATGAGTCGGCACTGACCGGTGAGAGCTTGCCAGTCAACAAGAACCATTTGTTCGCTGCCGATGCGTCCACGGCCCTGGCTGACCGTCATAACATGACTTATATGGGAACGCATATCAGTGGCGGCAATGGTCGTGCAGTTGTGGTTGCGACAGCTGCCGCGACGGAACTGGGACAGATCCAAACCATGGTTGGTGAAGCGGAAGCACCCGAAACACCGATGCAGAAGCAGCTCGACAAAATGGGCACGACCCTCGCCCTGCTCAGCGGTGGCGTCTGCGCAGGCGTATTCGGCGTCGGCGTCATGCGTGGCTATGCGGTACTGGAAATGCTCAAAGCATCAGTTTCTCTCGCTGTCGCGGCCGTGCCTGAAGGCCTACCCGCTGTCGCCACGACGACCTTGGCGATGGGCATTGCCGACATGCGCAAGCACAATGTCGCGGTACGCCATCTTGACGCAGTCGAAACCCTGGGCTCGGTGCAGGTGTTCTGCATGGATAAAACGGGAACGCTGACGATGAACCGTATGGCCGTGGTATCCGTCTACTGCGGTGAAATCCCGTACGCCATTGCAAAACAACAGTTCCTCCACAACAACGACGCGATCAATGCCATCGAGCAGCTCGAAACATTGGAATTAATGCACATTGTGTCGTTATGCAGCGATACTGCATTCAATGATGTCGACGGCGCCAGAAAGCTGACCGGATCGGCGACCGAAATCGCCCTGGTGGATTTGGCACTGAACGCTGGTATCGATGTCGAAGAATTGCGCGAGCACTATCCTCGCTTACGTAGTCGCGACCGCGCTGAAGGCCGGCCCTACATGACGACCTTGCATCGCTGGAAAAACGGCAAATATCTGCTCGCGGTGAAGGGCAGTCCGCAAGAAGTCCTGTCAATGTGTAAAGAGCAGGTCCGCGGCGCTCGGCACGTGAGACTGACCAACAAAGCGCGTGATCTTATCCTGGCTGAAAATGATCGCATGGCCGGCGATGCTTTACGAGTATTGGGCGTCGCTTACCGCGTCCTTGACGAAGAACGCATGCCCGACAAGACCGAAGAGCTCACCTGGCTCGGTCTGGCCGGTATGGCTGATCCGATGCGTGAGGGCATGGATGTGCTGATCAAGCAGTTCCATCGCGCCGGTATCGATACCGTGATGATTACCGGCGACCAGGCAGCGACCGCCCAGGCTATTGGTAAACAACTCGGGCTCAGTGGTGACAAGCCGCTGCAGGTATTGGAATCGAGTAAACTCGAGGATGTCGAACCTGAACTGCTCGCCGGCCTGGTTAAAAATGTGCACGTGTTCGCCCGTGTCAGTCCGGCCCACAAATTACGCATCGTGCAGGCCTTCCAAGACGCTGGACGCGTTGTCGCGATGACCGGCGACGGCATCAATGACGGCCCAGCATTGAAAGCGGCCGATATCGGCGTCGCGATGGGAGAAAGCGGCACCAATGTCGCACGCGATGTATCCGATGTCGTACTCGAAGACGACAACCTGCACACGATGGCCATCGCGGTAAGTGAAGGACGCACGATCTACACCAACATCCGCAAGATGATCCATTTCATGGTCTCGACCAACCTGACCGAAATCGAGGTCATGCTGTTAGGTATCGCAACCGGCATGGGACAACCGATGAATTCGATGCAGTTGCTGTGGATCAACCTGGTTACCGACATCTTCCCTGGCCTGGCCTTGTCAATGGAACCCGAAGAAAAAGACATCATGCTGGCGCCGCCACGCAAGAGTGAAGATCAGATCATCTCTGGAACAGACCTCAAACACATGACCATCGAATCCGGCATTATCGGAGTCGGCACGATGGCGGCGTACATCTACGGTTTGAAACGCTACGGGCCCGGCGCAGCAGCGAGCACACTCGCCTTCAATACCCTGACCCTGAACGAGCTCGCGCACGCCTACAGCTCGCGATCGGAGCACCGGCACGTATTTACGCGCAACAGCGAGCTTCGCCCCAATCCCCATTTAACCAAGGCCATTGTAGGAATGGCGGCATTGCAGGCGATCGTCAGTTTCTTACCGGGGCCCAGACAAATACTGGGCACAGCACCGATGGGGCTGATCGATCTGGCCGTGATCGCTGCCGGCGTACTCGGGCCTTTGGTGGTTAATGAAGGAATGAAGCCACCGATGCCCAAATTGATTGCTGCGGATGAAGACGTCATTGACGTGGATGGAGACGTCATAGACGTGGATGAAGACGTCATAGACGTGGATGAAGACGTCATTGACCTGGACCAGACACAGACTGGAATCGAAGAAGAAAACGACGCGGAAGAACAAACATGACCAGTAACTTTATATTCACCTCTGAGTCCGTGACCAGCGGACATCCGGACAAAATTTGTGATCAGGTCAGCGATGCTGTTGTTGACCATTTCCTGAAACAGGATGCTGACGCACGCGTCATTGCCGAATGTGCAATATCCAGTGGCGTGATGTTTCTCTCTTGCCATTACGCTTCTGCTGCACCTGCCCTGGATATTTCTGAGATCGCTCGTCGCACCATCACCGAAATCGGCTACCCGAAAGAAGTTTTCGACGCTGCGGACTGCGCGATCTTAACCAGCGTTATGGATCATAGCCGTAGCGACTATATCCCGATGAATTTGGATGCAATGAATGATGCGAAACTCGACACGGTTACTGCGCGTCAGCAAGCTAGCGTGTTCGGTTATGCCTGTGACCAGACCAAGGATCTGATGCCACTGCCGATATGGCTTGCACATCGACTCGCTCACCGTATGGATGTAATTTACGCAACTAATAAACTGCCCTACCTGCTGCCCGACGCTGAAATTCAAGTCGGCTTTGAATTTCACAACTTCCAGCCGTTTCGCCTACACAGTATTACCCTCGTCGCCACGCAACATGACGACAGTGATATCAGGCTTGAAGACCTGCGCAAGGACGTAATGGATAAAGCCATCGAACCTGTTTTGAAAAAAGAGAAGATCACCTTTGATGCGGACACTATCATAAACATCAATCCTGAGGGTCCTCGAAAAGGCGGACCTGCGGTCCATTCCGGCCTCACCGGGCGCAAGACCGGTATCGACACCTATGGCGGCTATGCCCGCTCCAGCGGTGCTGCGCTCAGCGGCAAAGATCCGATGCGAATAGACCGTGTGGGTGCCTACATCGCGCGCTATGCGGCAAAAAATGTCGTAGCCGCTAATCTTGCCAGGGAATGTGAAATACAGTTGAGTTATTCGATTGGTATCGCCGACCCGGTAAGCGTGCGCGTACGCACGTTCGGCACCAGCGGGCTGGACGACAGCGTTATCGCTGACCGCTTGAAAGAAGTGATCGATTTTCGACCAGGCGGGATTGTACGGGAGCTCGGCCTGAAAACGCTGAGTGACCAATTAGGTGGTTTTTATCGCAAGCTCGCGGTCTATGGACACATGGGCCGCTCCGATATCGAAGTTCCGTGGGAAAGCACTGCGATCGCGAGCAAGCTGATTTAGCGCTAGCCCGCATTGCTCAACAGGCGGCGTACAAAACTGACTGATAGAGCACTGGGCCTTTGAATTTAAACCGTGTGTTATACGAGCAGGCCTATCACGCTTGCAGATTGGTCTTTGCGTCTGCAAGCTTGCTCACCCCATACGTAGCTTTTGTTACGCATTTCGATCTAGAGCAGCGCTTTCGAACACCAGACCGCATGCCTCATCAGGGGATAAGGCTGAAGCGGTTCAGACCTTCGGTGGCGTGTACTTTTCCAAAGAATTGATCAAGACACCACTGAGTATAGAAAACGTACCGGTGATTACGGCGATCTTGGCCAGTTCTTTCGGTGGAGGAAACTCAAAATGCGGCTCTCTACCCATCTTCCTGTCCTCTTTCGCGCGCCCCATGTTGTAATGAATCAGGGCTTCAGCCATGAAGACACCGAAGGTTATTCCGGTCACTAAATAACGTCCCATATCCAACCTCTCGCTGTTTATTGAGTTAAATGACATCAGGATGCGGTCAGTACTCCACGGCTCTATGCGAAGACGGATTCCGCCATCGAGCTGCCATCCGGAGTATCGTTGACCGATGGTCACTACCTAGCTGTTATTTAACGCTAAAAACACAGAAACGTAAAGCTCGTAAATCAGTAAGATGTTAAAAAACATTCACTGTCCCGCTCGCACATTGTCCATAAGCACCGAACAAGATTTGGCCATGGCAAACGAGTCGCTCGAGCATCCGTAGTGCAAACATGT
>JABDQW010000067.1 GCA_013042055.1 Gammaproteobacteria bacterium
CCTCTTGAATCAATTAACCGACGGCCCCTTCGAGCGTGACGTTCAGCAGTTTCTGCGCTTCCACCGCAAATTCCATCGGCAGCTCTTTGAATACCTCTTTACAGAAGCCGTTGACAATCATCGAGACGGCTTGTTCTTCGTCCAAACCTCGCTGCTTACAATAGAACAGCTGGTCCTCGCTAATCTTCGATGTGGTAGCTTCGTGTTCGACATCGGCACTCGGATGACGCACCTCGATATAAGGAAAGGTGTGAGCACCGCTTTTGTCGCCCATCAACAGGGAATCGCATTGTGTGTGGTTGCGTGCATGCTCTGCCCGTTGCGACATACGCACCAGCCCACGATAGGTGTTCTGACCCTCGCCAGCCGATATGCCTTTGGACACGATCGTGCTTTTCGTGTTGCGGCCGATGTGGATCATTTTCGTGCCGGTATCGGCCTGCTGTTTTCCCTTGGTTACTGCCACTGAATAGAACTCCCCGACAGAATCGTTTCCCCGCAAGATGCAGCTGGGATACTTCCAGGTTATTGCGGATCCGGTCTCGACCTGGGTCCATGAAATGTGCGAACGATCACCGCGGCAGTCACCGCGCTTGGTCACAAAGTTGTAGATCCCGCCGCGCCCTTGCGCATCGCCTGGATACCAATTCTGTACGGTTGAGTACTTGATTGTCGCATCGTCGAGCGCAATCAGCTCCACGACCGCCGCGTGCAGCTGGTTCTCATCGCGCATCGGTGCGGTGCAGCCTTCGAGGTAGCTGACCGTGCTTCCCTCTTCAGCCACGATCAGTGTGCGCTCGAACTGACCGGTCTTCGCTTCGTTGATCCGGAAATAGGTCGATAGCTCCATCGGGCAGCGCACACCTTTGGGTATGTAGACAAACGTACCATCGCTGAATACCGCAGCATTCAACGCCGCGAAAAAATTATCGGTGTGCGGTACCACCTTGCCCAGATACTGCTGAATCAGCTCAGGATACTCGCGTACCGCCTCGGACATAGCGCAGAAAATGACACCGGCCTCGGACAGCTTTTCCCGAAACGTGGTGGCTACCGAAACGCTATCGAAGACCGCGTCCACCGCGACCCCTGCCAGGGCTTTCTGTTCCTCCAGCGGTATGCCCAACTTGTTGTAAGTCTCGAGCAGTTCGGGGTCGATTTCATCCAGGCTCTTGGGTGCATCATCCGGGCTTTTTGGCGCCGAGTAGTAGGAGATGGCTTGAAAATCGATTGATGGTAAGTTCAGGTGCGCCCAGTTGGGCTCTTTCATGTCAAGCCAGTGCCGGTAGGCCGCCAGGCGTTTTTCGAGCATCCACTCAGGCTCCTGCTTCTTCGCGGATATGACCCTGATCACGTCTTCATTCAGACCAGGCGGCAGCGTATCGGATTCGATAGCTGTGACGAAACCAGCATCGTAACCGCGCTCGAGCAGTTTTTCGACAGAATCTGCTGCAGCACCCATGTTTTGTACCCCCCAATAATTCCTGACTAATTTACTCAGGTATTATTGTTAATGATTATTTAGTATTTTTCAACCTTATTTAGATCAGGTGTATGTGGTGAATAGCATCATGCAGAATTTTTTAATCTGGAAATTCAGTCAGTTAAACCGGAATCAGCGTCGTATTGCCTTTGTAAACTTTCACGTTAAGAGTCGCTGAACCTGGTTTCCGCAGTCGAACACAGAATTAGCGCAGTTCCTCAAGCGTCAGCGCAAGGCGCGACCTGCAGCTAATGGCCATCGTCCTTAGCAAAAGTTGCAACGCCGCCATGGCGCTTGAGGGGCGGCGTAAAAAGCTGACTGGGCATTGGCTAAATGGCGTAAAGCCAGGTGATCAAGAATACATGCCTATCATGGTTCAGGCTTATCTTCGCGTTCGTAAGATAGTAGAGTGCGCCGTGCGCACCGCGAATCTTCGGTTTACTGGTCTGTTCTGGTGCGCACGGCGCACTCTACAAGCCCCATCCTGCGCCTGCTCCCGTGATCCTGGTGAGAAATGCGGGTTAGATACTCAATACCATCTCGACCGAAGGGCGAGATGACACAGCGTTCGATGATTCGCGGCTGAAGCCGCTCCTACGCTGTTACTGGTGTTGATGGACGCCAGCTCGGTCGTCTACTGAGACTGATCCGCCAGCGGCGCGTCTGCTTCGGGCGCATCCTCTAATTGTCTGTACATGCCACGCGCAATCGCGATTTGTTTCAGGCTCACACCTGCACTGACACAGCCCAGCGGAATCACGACCAGTGTCAGCACCGTCGAGACGAACACACCAAACAACAACGATACTGCCATGCCCTGGAAAATCGGATCGGTCAGAATGACCGAAGCGCCGCCCATTAACGCAAATGCAGTAATCATGATCGGCCGGGTGCGCGCCATACACGAGCGCAGCACGGCTTCGCGCACGTCGATGCCCGTGCGCAGTTCCTCGACCGCGAAGTCCACCAGCAAAATGGAGTTACGCACGATAATACCAGCCAGTGCGATAAAACCGATCATCGAGGTCGCGGTAAATTGCGCATTCATGATCGCATGACCGGGCACAATACCGAGCAGCGTCAGCGGTATCGGCGCCATGATGATCGCCGGCACCAGAAAATTGCCGAACATGCCGACGACCAGCATGTAGATCAGCACCAGCGCGACCGCGAAGGCGAGCCCCATGTCCCGGAAAGTCTCGTAGGTCACCGTCCATTCACCCGCCCATTCGAAGGCCGATTCGCCGGTATCAGCAGGCGGTCCGGTCATCGTACCCGACATCACCACCCCATCCGGTGTGGTGTAGTCTTTTAATAACCGATCAACGGTCAGCATCGGGTAGATCGGCGCACCCAAACGTCCCACGGCATCACCGACCACGTATTCGAGTGGGCGCAGATCCTTGTGATAGATCATGAACTCTTCCGGCATCCGGGTGAATTGTCCCAGTTCGGCCAGCGGTACACTGTTGCCTTGCAGGCCCGGCACCGGCAGATCGGACAAGGCCTGCGGATTCGCGCGCAATGATAACGGTGCCTGTATCACGATCCAGGTCGGTTCCAGCGCCGATCCTTCGCGGACATCCGTGATCTGGTAACCGCCCATGGCAGCCGACAGCGTGTCGATGATCGTACTGGTCGAAATGCCCTGCATCGACGCTTTCTGGGTATTGATGATGAAGCGCCAGGCATCGTAGGATTCGGTCATGTAGTTATCGACATCCGCGAGCCCGTCCACCGAGTCGAAGATCCGCGTCATTTCGCCTGCGATATCACGCCGGGTATTTGGATCGGGGCCATAGATCTCGGCGACCACGGCCTGCAACACCGGCGGGCCGGGGGGTGGTTCCGCGACGGTGATCCTGGCGCCTGCGGCGCGTGCGATCGGAGTCAGTCGATCGCGGGCCTCGACCGCTATGTCATGACTGCTGCGGCCCCGCTCGGACTTGTGCGTCAACTGAACCTGGATCTCCCCCTGCCAGGGTTCCTGACGCAGGTAATAGTGGCGTACCATGCCGTTGAAATCGAACGGACGGGCTGTGCCGGCGTAGGTCTGTAGCGCGACCACTTCGGGGATATCGCGCATTTCCTCGGCCAGTTCTCGCGCCAGGTTGGAGGTCAATGGCAAAGCCGTGCCTTCCGGCATGTCGATCACCACGGCATATTCGGACTTGTTGTCGTATGGCAGCATTTTCACCGTGACCGCGGTCGTGTAGAACATCGACAGCACGGCAAAAAAGGCAACCACCAGCAGCAGCAAGAATCCATAACCGGCTATACGGCTGTCCAGCAATACCGGCAGCAATTTGCGAAACAGCTTGTCCAGGCGTTCGTTCGCCGCGTGCTCTTTCTTCTCGGCCTTTTCCAAGGCTTTCATCGAAGGTTTGATGCGCATGGCCAGGTACGTTGTGAAGGCGAACGCAGCGAACAACGAGATGATCATCGCCACCGAGCCGAGCACCGGTATCGGCGCCATGTAGGGCCCCATCAGCCCGCTGACAAAAGCCATCGGCAGCAACGCCGCGACCACGGTAAAGGTGGCGATGATGGTCGGGTTACCGACCTCCCTGACAGCGTCGACAGCGACCGCTGTGCTACTGTTGCCGGCCATCAACCAACGCCGGTAGATATTTTCGACGACGACGATGGCGTCATCCACCAGAATACCGATCGAAAAAATCAGCGCGAACAGCGATACACGGTCGATGGTGAATCCCATGACGAAGGCGGCGAACACCGTCATCAGGATAACCACCGGTATCACCAGTGTCACCACCACGGCCGGTTTCAAGCCGAGCGCCCACCACACCAGGATGGTCACGATGCCGGTTGCGACCACCAGTTTGAACAACAGCTCGTTGACCTTGTCCTGGGCGGTATCGCCATAGTTACGAGTGACCTCTACTCGCACCTGATCCGGTATCAAACGGCCCTTCAACGATTCAACCATTTCCAAGATGTCGTTCGCCACGGTGACACCGTTGCTGCCCTTCTTTTTGGCGATCGCGATCGTCACCGCTTGTGCCCCATCAGCAACGATGGCTTCATCACCAGCAACACCGGTGTAGTAATTCACATAGTTATCAGCATCTTCGACGGCACGATAGACCCTGGCGACATCGCGGACATAGACCGGACGGCCATCGACCACTGCGACAACGAGATCGCCGACATCGCGGGCGCTGCGTAAATAGCCGCCGGCATACACGCGCAGCGCAAGATTGTCGGACTCGGCCCGGCCGGCAATGTTTTCCGCGTTGGCGCCACGAATCACATCCACCACCTGGCTGGTGGTCACCCCGGAGCCGCGTAATTTGTTCGGCAGGATTTCGACCCGGATCTCCTCGCTCTGACCACCAACAACGAAGCTCTGACCGGTATTCGGCAACTGGTTCAACTGCTGCTGCAGATTCAAGCCCAGGCGGCGAAGACTGGCGCCATCGAGTTCGTCGGACCACAGCGTCAGCGTCACCACCGGCACGTCGTCTATCCCCTTGGCCTTGACCAGAGGCGGCATGGTGACACCCGGAGGCACCTTGTCCAGGTTGGACGATAATTTATCGTGCACCTTGACCAGCGAGGGCCCGGTCTGCTCCCCAACCTTGAAACGGACTGTGACGATACCCATACCCCGGGTACTCGCGGAATAGATATGCTTGACACCCGGGATTTCGTTCATCAACCGTTCCAGCGGCTCCACCGCCATGGACGCAACCTGTTCGGCCGAGGCACCGGGATAGGGCAGAAAGATATCGATCAGCGGCACAGAAATCTGCGGATCCTCCTGCCGGGGTGTGACAGCCAGCCCCAACAATCCCATCGCCAGCATCGCGATGAACAGCAGCGGGGACAGTGGCGAGTGAACAAACGTGCGGGCGATGCCACCCGCGAGTCCAAGACTGGCTTCCTGGTCCTGATTTTCGTTATCGCTCATTGTCGGATCCTATGGCTGATTGACCGGCACGGATTCTGATGGCACAGCTTCCGTCGGTGGAGCAGCGACCTGCATCCCGGCCTTGAGTCCGGGCGGCGGGTTGTTGACGATGACATCGCCCTGCCTGACTCCGGAAAGCAAGACGTAGGCACTGCCACCCAAATCTTCGCCCAGACGGACCACGCGTAGACGCGTGCGACCGTCGTTGCTGACAGCGAATACCAGTGGCAGTCCGCCTCTGTAGACCACGGCTGTTTTAGGAATCAATAACTGGGGCGCCTGTTGACTGGTCCTGTCGGGCACACTGACCTCGGCGTATTGTCCGACCGTGGCCAGCGTTTGTGGCGGCAAGTCCATCTCTATCCTGACGGTATGTTGTTGCGGATCGACGACTGGAAAGATGCGGCTGATGGTCGCCATGATGGCCGGAGGCATACCATCGAGATTCACCGCGACCGCATCGCCGAGTTGCAGGCTGTGACGCAAGCGAGCCGGGATATCCGCCAAGACCTGGTAACCCGTGGTTTCGCTGTAGTTCAGAATCGGCTGTCCTGGCTGTACGGTATCACCGTACTCGATATGAACGGTTTCAATAACACCGTTGAACGGCGCGATGCTGCGGGCATCCCGCAGCGAAGCCTGGATTTCCTTGATCTGAGCCTCGGCCTGGCGCTGTTGGGCCGTTGCCTGGCTGACCTGGGTCTCGCGCGCGACTAAATCCGATCCGCGTTCGGCATCGCGATCGCGCAATCCCATCGAATCTTGCATTGGAGTGGAAAACATCTGGTCCATCATCGCGGGCATACCCATACCACCAGGTGCAGCCCCGCTGGCGCGTGACTGCGGCGAACGCAGCTCGCGATTGAGCTGCATGTTGGCGTTGCGAATCGCTGCCAGGGCCGCATCACGGTTGGCAATGGCCGAATCCAGTTTGGCCCGAAGCGCGGTGTCATCGATCTGTACGAGCAGCGCACCCTGCTGAAAACGGTCACCTTCACTACCGGCGATGTAAGAGATCCGCCCCGGAATCTGGGCTGTCAGTTGCACGGCCTTGCGCGCCGAAACGGTGCCTGCGATCGCGATATGCACCGAAACCTGTTCCGGTTTCACAGTGTAGAGCTCGTAGCCGGGCGACGGTTGAGCAGACACGTGTATCAGATGAAGGCAAAGGGGGATAATCGCAATAAGCGAGAGTTTCTTCAGCATGGAAAATCTTCCTCAATTGAAATTACATGAGTGCAAGTCTGCATCTTGACCGATCTCATTGCATACCGATCAGATCGGATACCGCATGCAACATCCGGGCTAGCCAGCTACAGCATACCTCAATTTAAGGATAATTAAATGTCCTATTCCTCAGCTAACACGCATTTCTCACCGGGCGGCGTAGAATTTTTTGAGGCCTTGGTCCTTTCGATAAAATCTTGAATGATCAAAAAATACAGCGTGTTATTCAAGTATGGCATGGACTTTCTCGCCAGGGAAAATTATGCTTGATCGCTCAATGATTCATCGGAGAAAAATATGTTCTCGAGAAGTTTGACCGGCATCCTGCTAGCTCTATCGCTGTGTTTGACCGCATCTACAGCCTGGTCGGATGAGCCTGTGCCATTAACCCGTGAGCAACTGCTCGAACTGGTGTATGACAAAACGGTCGATTGCCGCAAGGAAAAAGACCAGAGCACCTGCGTGAACTATTTTTCCGATGAAGGCGTCATGGTTCAGGTCTTGCACAAAAACACCAAACGAAAAGATGGCCGTTGGTTTCTGGATGACTCGGACCGCCTGTGTATACTATGGGATGGTAAATTCAAGCCGCTTTGTTTTGTCGTCATCAAGAATGACGACGGCACTTTCAACATGATTAAAAGCGGCAAGCACATGTCGACTATGCTGAAATTCTACGACGGCAATTCCGAGAAACTGTAATGCTCTCCGCAGAGGCGGATGCAGCCGCAGCCCGGCATTTGCAGAGTATAATTTGCGGCAAAAATAACAAGGATCGCGTACACCTATCATACGCAGCGATATTATGGTTTGCTTGATTCCAACGGCAGGTCCACGTCACGCCAGTCGACGAAGCCACCACGAAAAAAGTAAACCTTTTTATAGCCCCAGGATACCGCGAACACCGTCCCCCGGTAGCCGCGAGCGCAATGTTCACCGCTGCTGTAGATCACGATCGGCTGATCTTTGTTGGCAACCGCTTCCAGGGCGCCCTTAGTAAAGCCATCTTTCATATCCAGGTGATGCGAACCCGGAATATGGCGCCTGGCATAATAACGCGGATTGCGGGTATCGATGAATATGGCGCCGTCATCGTAAAGCCATTTAGCTTCATCCACCGAGACCGTGGTAGCACCCTCGACGTGCAGCGGCGCGCTGTAGTCTGGGTCCTTCGCACATGCTGGCGTAACCGAGACGAACAGCAGAATCAACGCAATGGCGGGATGAATGCGTTTCGAGTACATATGCGCAAATGTATGCAATTAGCCGAAAAAATGGAAGTCCGCGTTACTCTTCCTGATTTCTGTCAAATGCAGTGAGTCCGCGAATAACGCAAATAACGCCAAAAAACCTCTTTATTATGCTTTGCGTTATTTGCGGACATCTACATAGTGACCTATCGACGTTGTGGTAATGTGTTCAGGATTCGGAATGTTCAAGTCGATCTATGATTCAATCGTGACGGTTTCATCCTGTGAATCGCGTTCTGCTGCGATTGCGCCGAGCCAGCCTAGATCGTCGAGTATGCAGTAGATCACCGGCACCAGAAACAAGGCGGCGATCGTCGCCGTTGACAACCCAAACGCAAGGCTGGTGGCCAGAGGGATCAATATCTGTGCCTGCATACTGGTCTCCAGCAACAAAGGCATCAGCCCAGCCACCGTGGTGATGGATGTTAACAGGATCGGCCGGAAACGGGCCACACCCGCCCGTTTAGCCGCTTCGGTCACTGCAACACCATTGGCGCGCTCATGGCGAATGAACACAACCAACAGGATAGAGTCGTTCACGACGACACCGAACAGCGACGCCATACCGATGATACTGGGCATGGTCAGATCCAGCCCGAGCATCAGATGACCAACCACAACACCGATCAGCGCCGTGGGTATGACTGCCATCACCGTCAGCGGCGCCAGATAACCGCGAAATTGCAGGGCCAGCAGCATGTAGACGCCGACCAGGCCCAACAGCACGTTGCGCATAATCGACCGCCCGGTCTCGGCTGATTCTTTACTTTCGCCCTGCACATCGAAACTCAGATCGGGGTACCGTTGCATCAAGTCCGGTATGAATTCCAGTTTCGCCAGGGCCAGCAACTCCTGAGCATTGGCGACATCACGATCGACATCCCCCTGGACAGTCACCGCGCGCCGGCCGTCGACGCGGTTGATACGGCCCCAGCCGCGCACCTCCTCGACTTCTGCGACGATCAACAGCGGCACCAGGGCCCCATCGCGACCCATCACGGTGAAGCTCTCCAGATCGCCCGGTCCTACGCTATCGCTGGCAGCCACGCGTAAATTCACCTCATAGGTTTCGGCGCCAACCGGAAACTCGTCGACTTTGATGCCTTGAAAAGCGCCACGTACCTGATCGGCGACAGTTTGCGCATCGAGGCCAAGCACACCGGCACCGGGTTTCAGACGCAGCCGGTATTCACGTTTACCCGGACGCAGATCATCACTCAGATCCTGCACGCCGACGAAGCGGCCCAACCAATCTTGCAGTTCATTGGAGGCCGCCTTGAGTCTGTCCAGGTCATAGCCCAGCAGGCGCAGATCGATCGGCCGGCCGCCGGGACCAATCACCGGTTCGGTGTATTTGATCGAGATCACATCGGCAAGATCGCCTACTTGCTGTCGCCAGGCATTCCGAAACTCATCAAGCGGTGCGTCACGTTGCTCGGCACTCAACAGGTCGACGACCACTCTGGCGACGTGTGGACCGGTCTCGAACGCATCCGGATTCTGACCGTAGATCACTGTGATATTACGCACTAGATCCTGAGAACCTGGCTGGCGCGGTCGGAATTTTTCGTTGAGCTTTTGTGCCGCGAATTCCAGTGCAGCGACGACCTGCTCGGTGCGCGCCAGGGGTGTACCCTGGGGCAACAGAATACGCGCCTCGACGACATCACCCTCGATATCCGGAAAACCGACGAACTTTAGTTTGCCACCGGCAGGGATGGCGACCGCAAACAACAACAGCATAATAAACAGTCCGAGCGTGAAGTACCGGTATTTCACGGCACGCTCCAGCAGCGGTTCAAAACCGCGATCGCGCAAGCGGGTAAAAGCATTTTCAAAACCCTTACGAAATCGCGACGGTGCCCGCTGTTTCATATGCATCAACGAATGACTCAAGTGATGCGGCAGAATCCAGAAAGCTTCGATCAGACTGACCGAGATAACGACGATCAACACCATCGGCATAATGCGCAGGATCTGCCCGACCGTACCGGTGATGAACACCAGCGAGCCAAACACCAGCAGCGTCGTGGCAAAAGATGACAGGATACCCGGCATCACCTGCTTGACGCCGGTTATCGCGGCCTGCATCGGTGTGTCGCCTTTGGCCATACGTGCGGCGATGTTCTCGGCGATAACAATGGCGTCATCCATCAGCAAGCCAACGCCGATCAACAGACCGACCATCGAAATCATGTTGATGGTGATACCCAGAAATGGCAGCACGAACAACGCGCCGAGAAATGACACCGGCAGCCCCATCGTTACCCAGAAACTGTAGCGCAGGCTGAAGAACAACCACAACACCAGAAACACCAGCGCCAGGCCTTGGGCACCATTACGCACCAGCATGTCGAGGCGGTCCTGTACGATTGACGCACGATCCTGGGTCAGATGCAACTGCACACCCTGCGGCGTCCGGGCGCGCTCCTCATCGATGAAGTTTTTCACCGAGGCGAATATTTCGAGAATGTCCTGATCCCGGGTCTTGGCGATATCGAGTTGGGCTGCGCGCTGACCATTAAATACAACCTTCTCTTCATCGCGGTCAAACCGATCGCTGATTTGCGCGATCTCACCCAGCCGAATAGCCGCTCCGGCACTACCGGATATCACCACCAGATCGTGGAAAGACTCGACGCTTTTACGCTGGTCGTCGAAACGCAGCAACAGGTCTTCGACGCCGCCCTCGAGGCGTCCAGCCGGGCTGCTGACACTCTGACGACCGACCGCAC
>JABDQW010000070.1 GCA_013042055.1 Gammaproteobacteria bacterium
TCAAGCGCCATGGCGGCGTTGCAACTTTTGATAAGGACTACGGCCATTAGCTGCAAGTCGCGCCTTGCACTGACGCTTGAGGAACAGCGCCAATTCTGTGTTCAACTGCGGAATCTAGGTTGAACCGACTTGGGTCAAACGGTCGATCCAGTGACCGCTTACTTGTTCCGCGAGCCCAGCCCTCGGGTGACGGCCCCCAGCAGGGGACCGATGGCTGCCGGGATTAAGGTTTCAGCTGGATTGCGCAGGAAGCGGTGCGCCTCGTCCTTTAAGGCCACGAGCTCCGCGTCGGCCCGGGCGACCTCTTCTTTGAGGTCGTTCAGTGCCTCCTCGCGCATCTCCTTGATCATCTCGACCTCCGGAGCGGGTTTGAGTGACCCCGCATAGCCCACCAGCAATGCTGCCAACACGATATCCGTACCGCCCACCGCCAGCGCGGCCAGCGAGTGGCCCCAGTGAGGGACCAGGGCAAAAAACACCGCCAGGCTGAGCATGACTAGGCCGAAAAGCGCCACCAATCCAGCCAGGGCATTGAACTGAAGCTTTTGCGAAAGAAGTCGGATCTCGTTCTGGGTCAGCAGCCGATCTGTCCGCCAGAGAATTCTGAGGCTGTGTACGAAACGTTCCATAGCTCCTCCTATTTGCGCGAGAACATCTGGCCGACGACAATGCCAAGGGAAAAGGCCGCCAGCAACGCGAGCACCGGACGTTCCCGCGCGGCATCCTCCATGTTCTTGAGGATGCCGTTGAAGTCGACGTTGAGATCCTCGAGCGTTTTGGCTGATTCACGTGTCGCTTCCTCAAGTGACGCAGTGGCTGCCGGTGGCTCAGCTTCCGTTTGGCTGTCCGCGGCACCGGTGTTCTTTCTGGAAGTAGCCGAGCCGGTCGAACGCGCACGCCTGCGCGTGGTGCGTTTCCCCGGTCGCGCGGGCTTTGCAGTCCCCTCTTCCTGACTCGTTGCCTCTACGGATGCAGCGGACCCCTGTCCGTCAGTCGGCGCGGCGGTTGAGTCCGTCTGTTCACTTTCCGAACGCAACGCCGCGGCCTCGCGCTGCAACGCCTCGAGTTCGTCCAGATCAGTTTCGGTTTTTTTCATATCACTCTCCTGTGGAGTTTCTCAGGTGGTGCTGCTGCTCATTGTGACGACGGTTCCGCGGGCGGTTGGTCCACATCCAACCAATCGGCAAAGACCCTTGCGGAAATGCTCTTTGGGATTGATATTGGTCGACATCGTCAGCCCCTCAAGCCGGGATTCTGAAGAAATACGGTCGTCTGTCAGCTTTCAAAGGGACCCGACGCCACCGCCGATCGCCCGATCAGCTAAACAAATTGGTGAAGGCCTTCTTGAGCTGCGACACGCCGTCGGTGAGTTCGCCCTCGAACTTCTCCAGTTTCTCCGACGCCGCCTGGCCCTTGGCCTCGAGCTCAGCCTTGAATTTCTCGATCTGCTCTTCGACGGCCTGTTTCTGTGACGCCCACTCGGCCTTGACCTTGTCCTTCTCCTCGACGTATTGCACCTCAACAGCGGTCAGTTCGGCGTCCAGGGCATCGGCCTGGGCAACGAACTCCCGTTTCAACCCATCCAATGCATCGCGGGTCTTCTGGTCCACCGCGGCCGAGGCGCGGTCCACTTCGGCCTCGAAGGCGCCGATACTGTCGTTGATCTTTTGCTTCTGCGCTTCATAGGCATCCCGTTCTTCGGCCCAGCCGAGAGCGAGTTGCACCTGCAACTGCTCGAAGGCGGCTCGCAATGGATCCGCTGCCTCTTGGGCGGAAACCTCCGTCTGGGATACCGCTTCGTTGATCTGCTGAGCGGCCTCTTCCACCCGCCGCTTGTGCTCATCGAGCCGCTCCTTGGCCTGTTCGGGTTCCAGTTCGAGCTGCGCATCCATGGCCGCGGCCTGGGCGTCCATCTTCTCTACCCGGCTGGCGACGTCGTCGCGGATCTCCTGGGTTGTGGTCACTGCCTGTTCAGGTGTGGTACTGGTTTCGGTTTCTGACGTGTTGCTCATGGCGTCTGCTCCTATTGTCTGTTCACTGTGAGTCGGTTGGTAGAGTCTACGATGCAGGTTCAGATGGAACCTTGGTCTCAGCCTGCCTGTTTTTTGATGCCTTCGCAGCCAGCGCTATCGAAATCATCGACGTGCCCTGCATGATCATCTCGATTGCGACAAACATGCCGATCACCCACAGACACGACACAGGCCACTGCGCCATGATCATGATCGCGAGCACAACGGAGGCATAGCCTCCAAAGACAGTCCATAAATTTATGCTATATCATCAGGGTGCATACTTTCAGGCCATTTCGTGCCAATGTGGATTGACCGCCGATGATCTTAGATTCCGCAGGTGACCGCTATTATCGCTACCTAACTCTAGGAATTTTCGAAGAGCTGTGCAGTAGGTGACACTCACCCAACCGGTATCGGTGTCCGGCCAAACATCATAGGTACCCCTGCAATAGGGGTTTCAGTTGTCTCTGGTAAAGCAGCAGAGAGTGTTTCTCACGGAAACAGTTTTTTAAGAACCGCCAGACTTGCCGGGTTATTTTCGACAACTGAGCGTAAAACGCACGGTAGGCGTCATACAGTATCAGCTCGGGTGGCTCATCTTCCTCATCCCACGCGTCGGCGTGAGGGTCCTGGTGATCCGCTTGCGCTTGCTGTTCAAGGTAGTGTTCGACTTTCCGGGCGTGTTTGCGCGTCTGCGTCCCGTCACCCTTTGGCAACGCCAGTTCCTGATAGCGCCGCTGTAAAAATAACTGCGTGAGGATGTAGGTCATTAATCCCATGAGTGCCTGCTGCTCTATCGCGAGCGGGCTTTTTCCCCAAGCTTTGGCATTGGCCAGATCGTTTTTGAAATTATCGAAATACTTTTCTTCATCCCAACGGCGATAGTAGAGAAAAGCCACTACGCCCGGCTCCAGTGAGGAATCATTGGTCAGATACCGATACCTGATGCCCTCGGGAGACAGCCACTCAATCAGCCGCCAGGGCTGTTTCGCACACTGCAATGTGATCGTGTGGTCTGACAGGACTTTTTCGTTACAGGGCAACGCCGCGACCTTGCGCTGGTCGGTAAGCGTATAAACCAGCGTTGATTTCATCCGCGTGATCACCGTGGCATGGAGCGATTGTTTTCGTTCATCCCAGTAGGTGCCATCCACAAAGGCCCGATCCACGACATAAATCGCCCGCCGAACGCGGCTCCAGTCGATCGCTTCGGGATCCTCCGCTTTGAGTACGCGCATTTCACCCATTGAGGCGGTTTCGGTTTTCACCTTCAGCGGTATCCCATGGCGTAAATCGTAGTACGTCAGCAGCATATGGCCCTTTTGATTGTCGCTGCCACCCTCCATGGGTACGATGCGCACGTAGTGACTGGATTCTTCTTGGTAGGTGGCATCAATCGCCACAATGGGGCGCTGACCGATCCCGTCAATACCTGAGCACTTATCCATTAAGGTTTCTTGCGCTAACCCCACCAGCTTATGGGTCGCCTGACGAAGCAGGTCTCGGCGTGTGCGACTACCCATCGCATCTGACCAGGTGGAGCGCGCAACCGGTAGGCGTTCGGCGCTCACATCCCAATGGAACAAGGTTTGCACCTGTTCACGGAGGGTCTCAATCGACAGCAGTTGGCGCAGCCCACCCAACAAGGCATAGCTCATCATCGGTAAGGACTGAAAAATACGATCGGAGAAACGGACTTTATCGAACGCTTGCTGCATCGGTTGAAACCACTCCTGTAGCACGGTCTCCTGCAACAAGGAGTGGGTAAGTGAATCGGCGCGGCGGGTCGTCATAACGGTAATCCTATCTTATTGTAAGGTCTACAAAATCGCGTCGCGCATCTGGATAACCTTGTCAAGTCTTTTGTTAACTTTTTCTCTGTTTAGTGATCTGCTGAGTCTCGCTTTATAAGGCCTTCCTAAGTACGATGATTACCGGCACGTGCCATGTTATGAAATCCAATTAATCGCAACCATCAGCCCGTATAAGCTGCTCGCGAAATACACCGGGCCACCCCGAGCAATATAGGCCGGACACCGATACCCATTGGGTGAACGTCTAATACTGCATAACTTTTTGAATAATCATAGAGTTGACTAGAAGTAATAGCGATCAACTGCGGAGTCTAGGTTAATGGTTATGATCAGCATCCGGGCTAGCTATGACACTGATTATATTACATAAGCCTGCTACTAACACTGTATCAAGCACGGTCATCCGCGTTACAATGGGTTGCAAACATGTTCACCTACATGACCATTTGAGCAACACAAACAGAATCGCCACCAAGATAAACGCATTCATTCGGGCAATGAAACAAATG
>JABDQW010000072.1 GCA_013042055.1 Gammaproteobacteria bacterium
AGTAGATCGACGTGATATCAATGAGTTGCGCAGGGCCGACCCGGTTATCGCGGCTATCGTTGTGCGGCCCAGTACTATTCTTCGGTCTTGCTATGCTGTGCGCGCTGATAGGCGTTGTAAGCGTACCACGCCAAGGCGGCAACGGAGAGCACAGCACCGGCCGTAGCGAGTGCCTGTAAGCCTTGCGACATGTGCCTAAAGTCCTTAAAAGTCATTTTACTGGGTAACATTGCCTGCCCCTCTTTCTGTAAGTTGAATCGCTGTGGTGTCGATGCGCTAAAAAGGTATTTTCCCATATTATACGTCGCTTCAGACCTTGTCTCATCTGATCGTGCCGCAAGCGACGAATAAGGTGCCGGAGGGAATAATAATTGACCAATCTTTAAGTCGTCAATACGATTACCGATACTGATGTCTTGTCTGAATAGTGTAGCATAGGATCTGCTATGTCTCAGTGTGCATGGATATGCCTTCCTGGGTAGCCCTGCCATACCGTTCAACGCGGCAGGAACCGCGAAGCCTGCTTTGTCGAGCCAGAGAACTACCGGTGTTTTCTCCAACTCTGGAAAGCGAGTGCCAAGCGATATGGCGCTATTGTCTATGCTGACTGCCTGATGACCAATCCTATACATTTTCTGGTTAACCCTGAGCTGGCAGATTCAATACCGCATTCCACCAGGTGAGGGTTACTGCAAAAGACTGACACCGAATGCGATGACACTACTAAATTTCTAAATTTTTGATCAACAGGTTACGTGCAAGATTGCCCTTACCTTGCTGGCATCAGTTTCAGCAACCAAGCGACAGGCCTCTTCAGTCGGCACAGCGGATGAATTTCGCGCCGATCAGCTCTATCCCCAGAATTTGCAGGATGCCTGTAAGTCGCGAGCCTTCCCGCTGAATCGGCGGATGCAAGAGGGCTATGATCCCAGTTACCCCTTCATCGCGACCTTCATCGGCGAGCATCTGGCCTATCATGCACAGGCGCCATTCAAATAGATTCAAACGCGATTTCTGAGATACTGCCCACCCGGTATCTTATGACAGCCGGGGTCATACACGATTTTTGTTATGAAATACCAAGTCGGTCGGTAGTGCATAATTTTGGAAACGCAGTAACAATGGCGTTCAATGTGAAAACCTGCTTCTTTATAGAGACAGCGGTGAAGGTAATCCAAACGTATAAAATGTGGTTACTAACAGGGCAAGCATCGGACCGCGATCGATATACACCATACACAGCAAGCAATTCGATTTATTGGGGTTCAAGATTGTGCTTCGTCATATTGCAGTGTTTTTGTGTTTTCCGCAGCGCTTGCACCTGTAAACAGTCACCAACTGTCCCTGCTTGACGTCAAACTTCCTTTCGTTAATGATTTCCCATTTATGAAAACCATTTTTACACAAGGTTTTACCTTTGTGCTTCTCAGATAATTGCTTTTTTTTAAAAGTCAGGATTTTTGCCATAGTGCAAGCAAAACATTAAAAGTGGTCGGAATGATTAGCGAGTCTTCGGGATCAGGACTTACATTTTACATGAATAAGTCTAAGGGTGTTCCTATATCAGTGCTCAGGATGCCTGTTGTTATCTGGTTCAAAGAACGTAAACTGTAAGTTCTGGCCACTGAAAGCTTATGACCACAGAACGGCAACAGCGGTATGGCAATAGGGTGTGGCATCGAGCGATACCAGCTTCTTTCTTGTGCTTGGCATGGTTACTCTCTATGGCAGTATGTTTGCTCAACACTAGTCTTGGGATAGGATCAATTTGAACTACCCCGCATTTCAAAGACACATGCGGCCAACTCACATAAATTCCGATCCGACGCAGAGGTAGAGGGCATGAATCCAGAGGATTTCAAGCGGCTCAAGCGCATACGCCTGTTTGCTGGGCTTTCCGCTCCAGAATTCGAAACCGTTGCTTCCCGTGGTACTGTGCGCAATGTGCGGAGGAACACTGTTTTCATCGAGCGTGGTGAGGCATCAACGACCTTGTACCTAATCTTATCCGGCAAAGTGAAAGTTTATACCGTGGACGCTCAGCGGAATGAGCAGGTACTGTCGATTCAGGGTCCTGGAGAACATCTGGGAGAATTCGCGCTGTTGACAGATGCGGTGCGCACGGCCTCGGCCATCACACTCGAAGATTCGCAGCTGATGATACTTTCGCGACGCGAGTTCGTCGAATGCCTGTCTGAGTGCCCCCAGATCGCCTTGAACCTGGATGATAGCCTGGCGGAGCGCGCCCTGTCTCCGGACATCGGTGAAAAAGTCGCTGCCCAGTATCGCGCCTGGTCCAGGTTTCGGCGCAGCGGGCTTCCGATGATCGTCCTGGTTGGAGGTTGCACTGGCACTGGCAAGAGCACGGTCGCGGCCGAATTGGCGCTACGGCTGGATATTGGCCGTATCCAGTCTACCGACATCCTGCGTGCCGTAGTGCGTCTGTTCGTTCCTGAGCGCCAGGCACCCGAGCTGCATGTTTCTTCCTACGAGGCCTGGCAGGTATCGAATGGTGGCATGAACGAGCACGACCTGGACGCACGGCTGATTGCCGGATTTCGCGCTCAGTCCGACACACTCTCGGCAACCGTCGACGCGGTGATCAAACGTTCTGTGAAAGAGCGGGCTTCGATCATTATCGAGGGTATTCATATTCACCCTGACTACTATCGCCGTATGATCCAGGAAGAGGCAGTGGTGGTCTCCTTTCTACTCATCAACCCATCCACGGAGAAGCTTAAGAAGCATTTTCTCCGCCGCGGCGAACTGGTCCCGTCCCGCGGCGCCACTCGCTATATAGAGAATTTTTCTGCAATTTGGCAGATCCAGGACTATCTGGTTGACGAAGCGGAGCGTTTTGGAGTGCCGTCCATTCCGAACACGGATGTGGACGAGACATTGCTCACAGTGATTGACATCATAACGGAACGGCTGGAGGAACGCTTTCTCTGACGCGCGCAACTTAACTGACGTAATGGGGACGTAACGCGTAACGGCGTAACGGGATCGAACCTACGCAACTGACTGATATAATAGCGATCTACTCGATAAATACCGCATTTTCGGCTCTTAGCACATCCATTTCGCACGCCGAATATTTCCGTCAACGCTAAAACCAGACAAATTATGACGGTGCAAGCCAATCAGACTAGTGACCATGTGCTAAAACTTAAACTAGTGAAAATAATTGATCAAGGTGATGCGACAGTGAGATGCTTCAGGGTTGGACAAAGTAGGACGAAATTGGTTTGGATAGTCATTTTATGCGGCATGGATTTTTGCGAAACCTGTTCTTCGAGGATGGGCTATATGATCTTGTCATGGACGAGCAGTCGATAGATATACTCGATTTTCTAATCTGCCGAATCTGTGGGTTTACAAATAGCACGCCCCGTTCTTCGCCATACTTTTCGCCATCGGCTGAATCGGGGTCACCAGTCATCGGATCGTCCGACCCAGTTATCCGTTCTTTAGCCTAAATAATCCATCCTCAGACTTTATTTACCTGACAAATACACCTATATAAACAAGTATGAATACGTCTTTTTACATTTCTGCTGTATGAAAGAGAGGGATATCATGAATAACGACTCCTCAGATGAAGATGAAAAAAATATCAGTGCCGATACCAACGCAGAAGAGAACACTGTTTCGGAGACTAAAGATCGTCGACGCCTTCAAGATGGCATAGCATCAAAGACTCCTACTCGAAAAATGAACCTTGATCGTAGAGTCCAAAGTGATCGCAGATCGCGACATGATACTAATTACAAGGGCCCTTCACGTAGATTTACAATTGATAGAAGATTGAATATCAAAGATCGACGGAAAAATGACGATTGAATCATCAAATCAAAAGGTGTGAATTAAATTATCGAAAACATCAGGAACTGGCAAGTTTACTTTATTTGTTTGTCGCTCAATGACAAGCGAAGTAGATTATTTTCCTGATCAAGGAAAAATCTGAAATGTTTTAAAAAGTTCATCCCCAACAAGCCATCAAATGCTGCAGTGTTAGCCAGTTGGAGACTGCCAACGCGTAAGTTCGTTACTTCAAATTCTCCAATAGCAAGTTTATCTACGTTTAGTACAGGCGCCTTCACGACGCCGTTGGCAGTATTGAATAACTGTTGGGGATACCTGCCTACACTGCTGTTGACTATTTCATTCAAACGCTCCGGCTTTATGATGGTTAGCGAAGCACCGGTGTCTATAAGAAGGCTTAAGTGAGTGTGATCATTTAATGTTGCTTCGACAACAAAATGGTTTCCGTGAAGTCGTAAAGGAATATCTCGAGAATCAGCAAACAGGGCTACTGTTTCGCCGTCGCTCTGTTTATTAGCACCCAGCTCGCTTATGAGTTGCTGCGCTTGCGCCCCCACCAAAGGATCGTGCACAACCAGCCCCAGCGACTGAAGGGCATCATGCTCAAGACTATTGTTTAGTTGAGCTTTCGCCAGTTCAATAAAGTATGGTGAATAGTCCGGCTCAAGATAAACCAGCTCTTGAAAAAAACTGAGCAACTCAAC
>JABDQW010000076.1 GCA_013042055.1 Gammaproteobacteria bacterium
GGAAGCTTGACAAAGGTTCCGTTCGATTGACCATGCTTAAGGTCGCCCCAAAGATAGGCTACTTTTGGTCCGTTGGCAGAGGCCGGAATACCGGGCGGATCGACCCAGACGATGTTCGATGCGCCCACGTTGATCGGCCTCTCCCCACTGTCAAACGCTTCCTCTGTTGGAAGGACGAGATACGGTCCTTTATCAATTTCTACGAGCGCCACATTGGTACTGCCCTTGGCAGCGGTAATGTGCACTTCGCCTTTCGGCTGTGTCCAGAAGGATCCGGCGGGCATCCACATCTCAGCGGCATCAGGATCATCGTTGTGAATGCCACCGCTAATCACCACTGCGCGGTAGGTGATATTGTGAATATGAGGTGGCGACGTGAAACCGTCCACAAACTTGGCGAGAAAGCCTGTCGGCACAGTTCCCTTGCGATCGCCCCAAAGGGTACCAGCCTGCGGACTTTTGTCGCCGCGGGAGGGGTTGAGTTGCTCCCATTCGACTTCAGACGTCAGGACAACCTCTTGACTACCACCAGCATAAGCCGAGTTAACAGCGACCACTGTTGTTAACGCTATCGCTGTAAGTTCAGCTTTCATAGCACTAACTCCTTCATCACTGCTTCGAACTCGTCACGTTTGCCGTCTTTGTTCTTCGCTTCAACGATCCAGTCAATATTCTCAAGCATGGATTTCTCCTAAGTTCAGGGTTGCGTTGTGATTATCTCAGTGTGTATTAATAACAACTTAGATTTCTACAACCACTTTACCAATGGCTTGTCCGCTGGTCAGATGGTCGTGTGCCTTGCCTACTGCTTCAAGGCCAAAAGGTGTTTCATCAAGCAATGGCTTGAGTTCTCCCGCATCCGCAATCTCGGCCAGCTTTGCCAGAATGGCGCCGTGTTCTTCCCGCTTGTGGTCGTACAGCATCGGGATCAGCATGAAGACAACGTGCAGCGACAGTCCTTTAAAGTGAGCTGGCGTCAAATCCAACTCCAGCAAGGCCACTGTTGTGGTGACCTGTCCATTCAATGCGGCGGCTTCGAAAGAATTCGTCATATTGGCCCCGCCAACAGAGTCGAAAATGACATCAAAGCCGGCACCGTCGGTATGTTTTGCCAGGTAGTCGGCGACCTTTTCGGTCTTATAGTCAATGGGCGTGGCACCATACTTTTCAATGATTTTCATCTGTTTTTCGCCAGAGGCGGTTGCATAGACGTCAGCGCCAAGGTGCTTGGCCAGTTGCACGGCAACATGTCCCACACCGCCGGCGCCGCCGTGAACCAGTACTTTCTGTCCAGCTCGAGCGCCGGCTCTTTGCAAGCCTTCAAAGGCGGTAATGCCAACCAGTGGCAGCGCCGCCGCCTCGCGCATCGAAAGTCTTTTCGGTTTGTGGGCAATCAACCTGGCATCAGCCAGCATATACTCTGCGAGCGTACCTTGCAGATCTGCGAGTCCTCCGGCGCAGCCGTAAACCTCGTCGCCCGGAGCAAAGTTGGTGATGCCCTCACCGACAGCTTCGATGGTGCCAGCAAAGTCCATACCGAGTACAGCGGGCAGATCAGGCGAAAGAGGTAAATCCTTGCCCATTTGACGGATCATGGTATCGACCGTGTTCACACTAGTTGCGGCGACAAGCACTACTACATGTCCAGTTTTAACGGAGGGCTGGGGTAACTCGGTTAACTGGAATTCGGCATTATTGCCATATTCATTAAGGATCATTGCTTTCACTGTACTTCTCCGGTTGTTAATTTTGAAGCTCAGGATTGATTTAAGAACTCAAGCGGTTCTTGCCATTTCACACCTGGTACCTGGTCAATCACAAGCATTGGTCACTGGATTTCCTGTACTTGCATGACTAGGTCGTTCCAGTTGCGTTGGTTTTCGATGTCATGTTCCAGGCCTTGTTCATCGGCGATGGTAAAGCGCTTAATGGCCGGCGTTTTGCGGGTTGCCTGGTAGAGCCAGTAGGCTTCTGCCTTGAGGGCTTCATCGATTGGCTTGTCGATGGATTCATACACGGCCTGTTTACAGGCATTGATGGATTCTGCCGGGAATTGGGCGATGCGCTTGGCAAGATTATCAACATATTCACCGATTTCGTCCGGATCTAGTGCCTTGTTGATGGTGCCAAGAGCTTCTGCTTCGTCGGCATCGAAATCACGGGCGCTGAGGATGATTTCCAGAGCACGGCCAAGACCGGTCTGTCGAGCCATGCGGGATGCTCCACCACCGCAGGGCAGAATGCCCATACCAACTTCCATCTGCATGAATTTGAATTTGCCGCGGGCTGCAAAACGCATATCCAGGGCCAGCGCAAGCTCATGACCACCGCCGCGCGCAAAACCTTCGAGCTTGGCGATGGTGGCTTGAGGGACTTTGCTGACGCGCTCACAGACAGATTGCAGATCGAGGAGCTGCGCTTCGTCACGGGAGACCGCCTCTGTGGACATATCTTTCAGGAGTTCAGTGTCATAGTGGCAGACCCAGATTTCCGGATTAGCGGACTGAAAGACCACAACCTTTGTTTCTCGGTCACGTTCGAGTCGCATGGCGAGACTGTTCAAGTCTGCCAACATTTCCTGACCTTGAACGTTAACCGTACCGAAATCGAAGGTGACGGTGAGAATGCCTTCGTTCTGCTCTGTTTTAAATGTCGTAAATCCTGCGTATTTCATTTCTTGTCTCCTATCGGAGAGTGATCAATTGGTGTTAGTAAATATAATTATTCTTTATTTATAAATAAATCCCTTATAATTGATTTCAGTATTCGCAATATGGATATAATAAAAATGGATACCGAAGCTATTCGACTATTTGTACTTGCGTCAGAGAAACTCAATATCAGTGCAGCCGGTCGTGAACTGGGCATGGCGCCAGCGGTGGCCAGCGCCAAACTAGCCAAACTGGAAAAAGCGTTGGGGGCAGATCTGTTGCGTCGTTCGACGCGGAAAGTTGCTCTGTCGCTGGAAGGGGCAGAGTTTCTACCCTATGCTAGGGAAATCCTCGCTCAAGAGAACGCGGCGTACGCCGCTTTGGGGCGCGGTAATGTGACGGCGACGGGTACTCTAAGATTTACCGCACCAAGTACGTTCGCCCAACTCTATATCGCGCCGACCCTGCCCGAGTTTCTAGCGCTGCATCCGGGTATCAGCCTCGACCTGCGGCTCACCGATATGGAGTTCGATCTTATCCAAGGCAGCTTCGATCTGGCGCTACGCAATTCGGCGCTCCCGGATAGCAGCCTGAAAGGGCGCAAATTGGCCGATGACATGCGAATCCTGTGCGCATCACCTGAATATCTGAGTCAGTATGGAACGCCCACACATCCGGGGGAACTCGCGGCACACCAACTGATTGCCTTTAAGGAACAGTCATCAATCCGGCTGCTTGGGCGCGATAATAATACTGGGCAGTTCAATCCACGCCAAGCAAGTTGTCGGCTTATCGTCGATGACGGCTTGAGCCAGAAAATCGCAACCGTCGCAGGGGCGGGCATTTCGATGAACTCACTGTGGAGTGTTTATCGCGAACTTGACGACGGCTCGCTGGTTCGCGTTCTGCCCGACTACTGGGTCGATGACCAGGCGGCCCTGTGGCTCGTCTATCCGAAATCGAATGTCCTGACTGCAAAAGTCAGGATCTTCATTGATTTCTTGTTAGAGAAGATCGGCGATACGCCGGCCTGGGTCAACGCTTGAATACGACTAGTCAGCCCACATGTTCGGACCGAAAAGGGGCTTTCGGGAGCATAGTCTGTATGCGGTGATCTATGACTGGGAGGAAAAGGAAGGCTACACTTGGTAATCAAAACACGGAAGGTACCCTGGGGTGCTGTTTGGCAGCATTCAATTGACAATTTTTCCGGGCAATGAGAAGGTTTTTTCGAACATGGTATTTTTCATGGTATTATCAATTCGCAGGAAAATAAGTCATTGAAAATAAGATATAAAAATAGCTTATTTACAATCGAGTGGGAGTGACCTGAATTGGCAGGCAATGTCTGGCACTGGCTGGCAACGACAGGTATTACGGCACTAGCATTATTTGTAGCAAATCGAGCGTGGGCTCGATTTTCTGGAACTTGGGTTAACGAAACAGTTGTTGCAAAAGTAACGAGGATAAATCCTCGCGGTCAGGTCTGGTGTCGTTGGCTAATTCTGTAGCCAGTTCTCCACTTTCAGTCCTGGTACCCGTGAGAATTCCCTGACATTGGCGGTTATAACTGTAAGGTCATTTGCGAGAGCATGTGCAGCAATCAGTAGATCGTTTGGCCCGATGAGTGTTCCCTGACGTGTGAGATGATGGCGTATCGCTGCGTAGCGATGGTCGGCGGGTGTTTCCAATGGCAGGATTTCCAGAGCGGAGAGGATGAGGTCGATGCGTTCCGCAAGTTTTGCAGAGTTTGACTTGGTCGCACCATAGCGGAGTTCTGCGGCTACAATGACGCTGGTGCAGACGCTATCCTCGCCTGCCTTGGTGATCTGAGCTGCTACCTCGCCTTGCGGATTACGGACCAGATCGGACAGGATGTTAGTGTCCAGCAAATACGCAAGCGACGTACTCACAACAGCGCATCATCCACTGGAGGCAGGTCATCATCGATATCGGGGAAAGGCTCAGTCAGAGGGGGCAGGGAGGCTAGCAGTGCCAGCAGCCTGCCTTTACGGATCGGTTCCACGATCAGTCGGTCACCCTCCTTGTGGATGAGTGCTTCCTCGCCTTCAAACTCGAACTCGCGAGGGATGCGTAGTGCCTGGTTGCGCCCGTTGCGAAAGAGGCGTACACGGCGTTCACGAGTTGACATTCGGGAATCCTCTAGCTTAAATGGCATATGTCAAAGCATCTGCCAAGAAGCCCAGTAAGTCAACCAGGCTGGTTACTGTGCAACGTGACAGCATTCTCGCAGTAATTTACAGGGCGATTAGCAACAAATTCTGAACATGGTATTTTTCATGGTATTATCACTTGCCCCAATAATTAAGTCATTGAAATTATATAGAAAAGAATGCTCGTTTACAATCGAGTGGAAGTGACCTCATTACTGTACTCAACAGCAAATAGATCTTCCATCGTTGTGCCTCTGCGAAAATAAATCGGTCACCTTTTATCGGTGAGCAATACCGTGGTTGGTATAGCGATGTTGCTGGGTGGCATGGTCGGCGTGCTGGCGGACATGATTGATGTTCAGACTGTCGTACTTATGTTGTCTCTGATCGCATTGGCAGCAGGTGGCTACATTTTCAGGTTCAAGGAAGTAAGCGGCTAACTAGCACGAATATTGCGTCTCCGCCTTTGTGCGATATCCGGGCTGGAGCATACAGAGCGGCAATTGATTTCGGACAGCCTGTATCGTAGTGAAGCAGTTTCGCGGGCTCCGGGTATGGCGTTATGACAGATCAATAGCCGCACTGTGCGATCGCTGCCGCTGAGTGTACTCCCGCTCTTGAACACCGCGTTAGTGCCGATAACCGATGGCCTGTAGATAAAAATTCAAAATCCGGCCACGGCACGCAGGCTGTAGGTCCAGCCGCTCGGTCCTTGTCCGACCTTGTAGTCATCGCTCTGATACTGGATGTCTGCGGTGAGTCCAAGCACTTCGCCCAGCTGCCAGCGGTAATAGGCTTCGGCCACGTTCGATCTTTCGATAGCAAGATTACCGCCAATCAGATAGGCATAACCCACTCCGATGTTGTCGCCATGCCTTTGCCAGGCAGCACCTTTGATATCGATGCCTCCTGTGAAAACAGCATGATAGTCAACGGCCGCGTCTTCGGTCTGCCAGCCAAAGCGCATCCAGCCGCCGATAATCTTGCCGAAATCCTGATCGAAAGAGTACAGGTTGGAGGTGCGGCTTTCCACTTCAGTCCCGGCCGGGTTGAGAAAATCCTCGCTGGTGCCGGTGACGACCACCCGGTAGTGCCCGACACCCAATCTGGTGTTGACACGGTAGCCTGCCTGCAAGCCGTAGAAGCTGTAATTGTTGCCATCATCGTTTTCACCGATGTCCATCAATACGCCGCTAAAGGACCAGGATCCGAAATGTGATTCGAGCGCGACACCCAAATCATAGGAGGGCAAAAACACATTACGTCCATTGGTTAGCGTGGCGTTCATGAACTGGGTGTACTCGTCATTACCGTAGACGTTTTCATCCAGGTAGTCGGTTGCATCAATGATACCGAAGGTCGCACCAATATCCTGGTCATCGCCCAGACTGAATGTGTGTTTGTACCAGGCGGTCAACAGATAATCCCGGCTGCGCCCGTTAATGTTCGTCACATCATCCTCTAGGTCTGCCGCCCAGGGTCGAATCACAAACGGCGTGGTTTCATTCAAACCATTACCGGCGGCGAAACCGAGCTTGAAAAATACCTCATCGGCTGCGCTCGGGCGAATACTTATTTCCGGTTGAAAAGGCACCGCTGGTTCACAGGTATCGCTCGTGTCGGGTGTAGCGGACAGATTCTGGCATTGCACCGCTCCGGCAAGCACACCACCGATCGATAACTGCTGATTGATATCATATGCGTGAGCAGGCGCTATCGGGCGACACAGAGCCACCACCACGACGGAAGGTATAAGGACTCTAGGGATGTTGTTTGTAGAATTCATTCGATTTGAATGTTTGAGCGCATTCATAAACAGTTGAACCAATCCACCATCGACAATGTATAGAGGTTGTCGGAGCTGCCCCCATTGTCACTGTGCATGCAGTCAAAGGCCCTGTCAAGTTAACGGTAAATCGATCAAACTATAAACATGAATGATGCGAGGCGGTTATACCTTGGATACCGGCATCCTCCCGCAGGCATCAGTAATGACAGATTGCGGCAGCTTATGGAAAAACGGATAATGGGGGCAGGCCTTAAAACACGAAACGGGGTCAGGTCTTTGATTTGTGATGGGCGGCCTGATTGATTCCTGGCACAAGCCAACAAGGATGGAAATTATGGCAAGGCTGCTAAGACTCGAATTCGCCGGAGCGCTCTGTCCTGTCACTTCATACAAATTTGACTATGTCCATGCCAGTGGAGTTCTAATCGGTGACTCGACGGGAAT